>JBGUNW010000048.1:0-2786 GCA_045117555.1 Eubacteriales bacterium | reverse complement strand
GTAGAGATGTAATTCAGGATATCCTCCGCCGTTGTGATGTCGCAGTCGTACATACCGACATTGTGAGGATTGATTCCGTGGGTGCTGTTCTCCCAGAGCATATCGCGGCAGCAGAGCAAATCCTCGTTCTCTCCGAGGAGCACAGAGTTTGAAAACAACAGCGCCTTGACCGGCTCTAACTTGTTGAAGGTATCTATGACCTCGGGCAGAATATCAAAGTCCACGTCAAGCTGCACCTGCGACGCACTCGAAAACATTCCGAACTGCGGATAACGGTGGAAGAACATGGGGATATAAAAGTATTTAGAAAACGACGAAAGGTGGTTAAACAGCATTTTATACCTGCCGTTTTCAATCGGGATATTGTGATTGAGCTTGCGGTTAGGGTTGATTCCCATTCCGGTCAGCGTGTAATGGTACGGCTTGAAAAAGTCCTGCACAAAGCGGTAATACCGCTTGAAGCGTGCGTGGATATCGTGCAGATTCTTTTCTCTGCCAAACGAGAACTCCATATTGTTGTAAGAGCAATCGTAGGAAAATATATCGCCGCTTTCACTGTTGACGGCGGAATAGACGTGTCCTTCCTCGTCAAAGCCTGTCGCGGTAAAGTCGAATTCATTTAAAAACGCCGCTGTCAGTTGATGCACCACGGCGAAATCCACTGCCTTGTTATGGAGGTTGACGATAGGCATTTCGATTTCGACGCCAATATAACTTTCCTTTTTGTGTTCTGTCGGGCGTATAAAGCGGTCGTAAAGACGGCAGATAACTTCTTCTTTTGTCATAGAATCACCTTACAGGCTTGCGAAGATTTGATAGAGCAGCCTCATCTCTTCCTCGCTGTGAATATATTCATGATGATGCCCGGTTCCTGTTTTGATCAGCTTTCCTTTGCTGAACGCCAAAAGCCGGCCAAAGGGTACAGGCTGCCAGTTTTCGTCGCTGAGCGGCTGAGTGGAAACGATCACAACGTTGTTCTTTTCGAGATAGTGCAGCGTACCACGGCAATTTGTATGAGCATACAAATACTTGCCGTCGGAAAATAACAGGTTTAGCTTGTTGCCCTTTGCCATATCACAGACGATGGCGTCAAACAGCCGGAAGCGCTCCTCAAAATGAAGTCTTGCACCTTTTTGGCGCGTCGCTTCGTTCAGCCTGTCGAGCAGATAAAGAAAAATACGCTCGCTGTCGGTGTCTCCCCTTTGCGCTTTCAGGTACGGATACAGAGCCGGATAATCAAATATCGTGCCGTTGTGAATCAGCGTCCAGCGCCGACCCGTGCAGTCCTTTCCTGTGAAGGGGTGGCAGTTTTTGTACTCCACGTTGCCGATGGTGGCATAGCGGATATGGGCGAGCAAAAGCTTTTCGGAAACCGGCTGGGATAATCTCTCCCTCAAATAGTGGCTGTCGGAGGCTTTGACGCTCTCTTTTTCAATCAGAGCGCCGTTGCGTGAGATGCAGGCGAGTCCCCAGCCGTGGGGGTGATAATCGCTGTGAGCGAAAAACGATTTCAGATATTCATTTGCGGTAAATTCATTTTGCGCGGAAATGCCGAACAGTTCACACATCCTGCTCACCCCTTTGATAGGCGCGTGCGAGGGCGAGCCCTTTTATCACGTAATCTTCGCTGAATCGGCGGCTGACGATTTCGGCATAGCTGTTTCCCTCGGTCAGCTTGTTGATTTGGTAATCGACAACGCGCCGGTATTCCGGAAAGTGCCGGACCGTAAAGCGCCCGATTTCTTCAAGCGTTGCCCTTGCTCTCCGCTTGGTTTCCGTATGATCGAAAACGGCGGCGGCTTTTACGTCGCCGATTGCCCTTCTCTGTTTTTCTTCGTCAAAATCGAAGTCGGGCAGACCGGAAAGATAGAGCAGGAGCAGATGCAAAAAACGGATGTCCTCGTTGAAAATACCGGTGCGCGTGAGCGGATTAACATCAAGAACGCGCAGCTCCAGGTGATTCACGCCGTTGTGTAAAAGCGTTTCAAGACTATTCGCGCCGCGCGGTTTCAGCCTGACGGGATAATACAGCTCCGACGCTGCTTTCAGATCTCCGTTTGCGATATACCGTGTAATGCTGCTGACGTAGCTTTTCAGGTCGGAATAATCCAGGATTGGCGTAAAATCGTTCCAGTACCCCCGGTCTGAACAGCGGACAGAGGAATACTGCCTGTTTTTGATCCCGAGTGAAGCGTCTGCAACCGGGCTTGCGGCGGTCAGGAACACCACCAGCCATGCGTATTGCGTCAGTCGTTTGGCAAGCCGCAGATAAAATTCACTTTTGAAATCGGTATATTCCGCCGTTTGGCTCTCCCGGAAGGCTGCCTGCAATAGTCCTTCCGTAAAGGAAAAATTGAGATGAATACCCGAAAACAGCATTTTTGTTTTTCCGTATTTTTGCGCCAGATAGTGGCGGTATTCCGACTTGCCGCGCTGTGCGCCGTAATACTGCGCGACAGGGATTTCGTCCTCCGAGCTAAAGCCCGGCGGATTGGAGAACGCCCAGAGCAGCTCGTTGGTTTTGATCAATTCCTCATTTATTTCATCGATAAACCGCCCGAGCTGACGGTTCATCTCCTCGGGGGACTGAAAAACGTCGCTGATGATTTCGATCTGATTTTCGCAAAAATCGCGGTCTATATGCGGATTGCCGCTGAATGGATGCCGTGTCTGCGCAAGCCTTCCGTCGGAGGTGACGCGCAGACTTTCGCGTTCAATGCCGAATTCCGCCGTTTTCGCAAGACGGTTGATATGTGAATCATTGAGGTCTAAAAGCATCGCTTTCC
>JBGUNW010000047.1:0-2286 GCA_045117555.1 Eubacteriales bacterium | reverse complement strand
GCGAAAGCAAGTGCGTCCGCGGTATCAAAGGGGAAAGCGTCGGTATCGGTAGATTGGAAAGGTTTGTTGCCGATTATCACAACACTTATTCCAAAGAAGCTCCCGAAGTCCCTGCTTCCAACGGTCACAAAGTTGCGGTTATCGGTTCGGGCCCTTCGGGCTTGACTTGCGCCGGTGATCTTGCCAAAAAAGGCTACAAAGTCACCGTGTTTGAAGCGTTGCACCTTGCGGGCGGCGTGCTTGTTTACGGCATTCCCGAATTCCGCCTTCCGAAGAGTATCGTCAAAAAGGAAGTGGAAACTTTGAAGGCGCTTGGCGTTGAAGTAATGACCAACGTCGTAATCGGCAAGACCCTCACCGTTGACGAACTGTTCGGTATGGGGTACGAAGCGGTGTTTATCGGATCGGGCGCGGGGCTTCCCAATTTTATGAATATCCCGGGCGAGTCCTTGAAGGGCGTTTATTCCGCCAACGAATTTTTGACCAGAAGCAACTTGATGAAGGCGTACAAGAATGACCCCGATACCCCCATTATAAAGGGCGGCAAAGTGGCCGTTGTCGGCGGCGGTAACGTCGCGATGGACGCGGCGCGTACGGCGCTCCGTTTGGGTGCGGAAAAGGTTTATATCGTCTATCGTCGTTCGATGGAAGAACTTCCCGCCAGAAAGGAAGAGGTCGAGCACGCCATCGAAGAAGGGATTGAATTCAAGCTTTTGAATAACCCCGTGGAGATCCTCGGCTACCACAACGACGCCGATCCGCGCGATCCCAAAAACGGTTTCGTTACCGGAATGCGTTGCATTCAAATGAAGCTTGGCGAACCCGATCAAAAGGGCAGGAGGCGCCCCGTACCCATCGAAGGCTCGGAGTTTGACATTGACCTCGACGTCGTCATCATGGCGATCGGCACGTCCCCCAATCCCCTCCTCAAGAATACGACCGATGGCTTGGACGTCAACTCGCACGGCGGTATCATCGTCAACGAGGATGGGCTCACTTCCCGCGTGGCGGTATACGCCGGCGGCGACGCGGTTACCGGCGCGGCGACCGTTATTTCCGCAATGGGCGCAGGCAAACTTGCGGCGAAGTCCATCGACGAGTATTTGTCCAATAAGTAATTATTTGAATACAAAAAAACGGCAGACTTTATGGTCTGCCGTTTTTGTTTTTATTAGATCGATCAGTTTTTGTTTGCTTCGGAAACCTGCTCGGGTTCGGTAGCAGTCTCTTCCGCGACGGCTTTGACCTCTTGTACTTTGCGGGGCTTGATCTCCCAATGCAAGGCTTTGGAAAGGCTCTTGTAGGTCAAAAAGGTGATAAAACTTACCAAAGTCAGTCGCAGGATGTTGAAGGGAAGTACTGCCGCAAGCAGGTAGTAGAAATAGAAGTTCTGCTTGGTGACGGCGTGGTAGAGGGGCTTGCAGATGTTGACGATCACTTCGAAATTGCCGTGGAAGAAAAACTCGACGTAGAAGGGGACGGAAACGAACCTGTTGAGAACAATCGCGCCGAGGGTGGAAAGGGCGGTGCCCGCGATCAGACCGATCACGGCGTTTTTTCTGGTCTTTTTGCGGTAATAGAGGATGGATGCGGGTAATACGTAAAGGATGCCGAGCACCATATCGGTGATCTCTCCGACGAATGCGGTGCTCGTAAAAGGAAATTTCAACAAGCATTTGAGTATGATGACCAAAACCCCCGCGACGGGACCCAATGAGAACCCCGCAAGGATGGCAGGGAGTTCCGAGAATTGCATATCCAGAAAACTCGGGAACATAAAGGGTAGACTGAATTTGGCAAACATATACAAAATGAAAGCGATGCCGGTCAGGACCGCCAGTTTTGTGATGTATGCCGGAGTAATTTTTTTGCCGAATTCTTTTAACGTGTCTTTTGCGCTCATAGTCGCCTCCTAAAAAAATGTGCTCCGACACAAATCGGGGCGCAAAAAGACAATAAAAAAGAACATTTTGCTTCATCCGGACTATACCGTCGGTGCAGGAACCGCCCCTGCTCAACCCTCACGGGCTCGTGGACTATACCACCGGTGGAGAATTGCACTCCGCCCTAAAATGTATCTGACTATACTTTAGTCCCGTCGCCATCAATTGTCAAGAAAAATCTCAGATTTTTCAAAATTTTCATAAGAGTGCAAAATCGTTGCCATTTTTTTGTAAAATCGCTATAATCAAGGTATGGAGATCATAACGAAGACAAGGGAAGAAACCATCGCCGCGGCGGAAAAGTTTGCGGCGGGCTTGCAGGGGGGCGACGTCGTCCTCTTAA
>JBGUNW010000046.1:0-4504 GCA_045117555.1 Eubacteriales bacterium | reverse complement strand
ACCCGCGCCCCCCCGATTCGTTTGGCTACGGTTGATTCTATTTATTCTATGGGATCTGCAATTTCCAATTCTTCGGGCAGGGAAAAGCCCTTGCGGCAAACGGCGCAAAGGATCCCGTCCCCTACGCGGTAGTGCTTGCATTCCATTTTTGCAGGATCCGGCTCCGAAAAGCGATCCAGCCCGTTTCCGGTGAATTTTGCGGCGGCCTCTTTTGCCGTCCAAATCGAAAGGAAGGTTTCCTCGGCGGGCGCCGCTTCCAATTTTGTCTGCTCGGTCGGGGTAAACCAACGGCGGGCAATGAGCTGCATGGAGCGTTCGGTCTGCGTTCCCAACCGTTCGGCGTCCAGCCCCAGTTTGGGAGCTTCGCCCCGTTCTACGGCGCAGGCAACCAGCCCCTTGCAATGGGTAATGCTGAAATCAACGTCGGGGTATCCGGCAAGAAACGGGCGGCCTTTTTCGTCTTTCCGAACGGCCGAGAGCGGAATTTCCGGCAGCATTTGCCCAAGGAGCCAAAAACCGGCCAGCGTTTCCTGCAAGGCGACCCCTCGCCTTCCTTGCGCAAGCCCGTTGGCAACCGAACGCCCCAGGCAGGTTTCAAATTGTTCTTTGGACGGAAGATTTTGATAGGAAAATACCCGAATGCGGATCACGGCAACGCCCCCTTTTTTTTATTTTACCACAAAACGAACGGTTTGAAAAGCCGTTTTCTTTTTCGCGCAAAAATCCGAAAATGCTTGACAATTCGACAAAGAACCGCTATAATATTTTTTAGAGTGATTCTAACTTTTGATTTGTTGAGGGGGAACGCCATGACCAAACAGCGCGAACTGATTTTGCAAATTCTCAACCAGGCCGACCGGCACCTGACAGCCGATGAAGTTTTCTTTCTTGCCAAGCTGAAAATGCCGAGCATTGCCATGGCAACCGTTTACAACAACCTGAATGCTATGACCGAGATGGGTCTGCTCAACCGCGTCCACGTGGACGGAAGCGCCGATTGCTTTGAAAAGGGCGGGGAGGCGCACGACCATTTGCGTTGCGTGGTTTGCGGCAAACTTGCCAATATCTCGCTTCCATGGCTTTCCGAACGCTTGCGCCAATCGGTTGGCGGAACGATCGAAGGATACGAGCTGACCATTCGATACGTTTGTCCCGAATGCGAAAAGAGAGGATAACGTTTTCCTAAAAAACAAAATCCCGCCCGCGGTTTCGTATGGAACACGGGCGGGTATTTCTTATTTGGAAAATTTGAGCAGCAGGGCGTTTACGCTCTCGTCCAGGAGCATACAGTATTTGGAAAAATGCTCGCGGAAGGATTGCGGCATACCCGATTCCAACCAGCGGAAAAAGAGGGCGGCCGCGCTATATGCGTAAAAAGAGATGAGCAGATCGGCGTCCTCTTTGGAAACCAGATGGTAGTTTTCATAGGAAGCGATCTTGCGGCGCAAAAGCGGCTCGGAAGCGTCGCGAAAGGCCGTTTCGTAGCGGACGCGGTTGGCGGCGTTATAGGCGTGGCGAACGAGTTTGCTGTGCTCCTGACAATATCCGAACAGGGAGTAAAGATAGTCGCTCATGTTGGTGGGAGCAATTTTTTCGGCATGGTAATAGGCGGTAATGTCTTTTTGCACGATCCAAAAAAGAAGATCGTAGATATCTTGAAAATGGTAATAAAAGGTTTGGCGGTTCAGTCCGCAGTCGGCGCAAACGTCCTTCACCGTAATTTGCGTAATGGGCCGTTCCTGCAAGAGTTTGACCAAGGAAATGCCGATTGCCTGTTTGGTAAGATCGTTCATAAAAAGCATACCGTCCTTTTGCAACAGTCTACCATTTCAGTATAACCGCTCTTTGCCGTTTTGTCAAGTATTATTTTTTGTCATTGACAAAAAGGACGACATTGACAAAATTGCAAAAAGGACTTTACAGAAGTCCGGAACTGTGGTAAACTATTCCTATCGCAAAAAAGAAAGGGGGATTTTCCGAATGGCAAGGATCGCAGTGGTTTACGAAAGCAGAAACGGTTTTACAAAAAGCTGCGTGGAGCGGCTGGCGCGCGAGATGAACTTTACCGAATGCGTTCTGTGCGATTTGGAAAAGACGACTCCCGAATTGCGCGCCGGGGATGTTTTGATCGTCGGCTCGTCGGTCTGCCGAGGGAAACTGCCGAAAAAAACGGCGGCCTTTTTGAAAGCGATTGAAAGCGAAAACGCATACCCCATAGGCGTTTTTTTGTGTTGCGGATTTGCCGACCGATTTGCGGAATACCGTGACCGGCTCATTCCGGAAGCCATCCGCGAGCGGGCGTTTTGCATTCTCAATTTCGGGGGCACACTCAACCCGTCGGGAAAACCGTTTTGGGATAAACTCTGGCTGTTTCAGGCGCGATCGCAGGTGGTGGAAAGCGAGATCGAGGACGGGGAATACACGCCGGTTTTGCCGGGCATGATCCCGGAAGCCATTGGACAGATGGCAACTTTCGCGAAAGCCGAACTGCAAAAGGGATCAAAACAGAAATAAGTGCAAGATATACAAAAATGGAATGAAAAGCACAACACCATTCTACTATTTTGACGAAAACGGAAATCTTGACAAACCGGCCAAGTTGTGCTATAATATTTAGGCGTTCCGAAAAACGGGACGACCCATTAGCTCAGTAGGTAGAGCACATGACTTTTAATCATGGTGTCCGGAGTTCGACTCTCCGATGGGTCACCAAAGAGGCCAAATCCGAACTACTTTGTCACAGATAAAGTGTTCGGATTTGTTTTTTATCTTCCGATATGAGAAAACAGCGAGGCTTTACACCTCGCTGTTTTTTGCTTCTGTGTCCGCTTTTTCCTGTTCTTTTTGCCGTTTCCACTCTTCAAACTCTTTCTTGCCTTCCTCGCTTTCAAAGTAGGCAAGGATATTCGGGAGCAATGCTTTGGCGAGCCGTTTGATTACATCCTCGGGGATCGTGCTTTCCCCACGCTTGTCGGTAAAGATATACCGCAGAGCATCTTTGATTCGCTGGAGCCAAGTGCTTTTCTTTTGACCTGTCATTTGCTCATTCCCGTTCTCCAATTCGGCGGCAACCGCTTTGGCAAGTTCGCGTTCGTTTTCGTAGTATTGCTTCCATTTGGCTCGTTCTTCGGGAGTACCAATGATGCCGGAAGTGTCGGTCAAGATTTCTTTGATTCTTTCAAAGGCGTTCATATTGTCTTTCCTTTCTCGATGATAGTCGCATCATGTTCGTTTTTTCAATGCAGAGGAAAGAAATCGGGAATTCGGAAGCAGACTAATTCTCTGCATTTCATTTTGTACATATTGATCTTCCTTCCTAATCAAGACACCATTCTCGACCCCAATGAAAACCTTTATTTCATTGGGCTTTTTCGCATTTCACGACTCCAATACTGACCCCATCTTCGATTTTGCGACCCCAACTCGTTCGATTTTCAAATCGTGCGAAAAGCCCGTAACTGTCGGCTCTGCCGGCAGATGTGACATGGCTCGGGGCGTTTTACCGACCCAGAGCCTTTCTCCTGCTATAATATCGACCGTGACAATATCGGCAAAAATGGGCGTTTTTGTCCGGTATCTCTTACGTTAATATAAGGCTTATATCTTTAGTTTTTTCCTCTGTATTTTGTCTTTCTTAGCCTAGTTTAATTAGTATCACCATTTCGGGGGAAGGCACTGTTCACCGGGAACCCAACGTATAAATATTCGACTTATAACCGCCGTCCTCGGAATACTGATGGTGCTTTTGGATCAGTCCGTTCTCGCAAAGAACCTTGATTGCCTGATCCACCGTTTCGGGTTTTCCGATCCCGCATTCTCTTGCGATCCTTCTACGGGACGGATAGGCAACGCCTGTTTCGGTATTGATGTGCATACAGATGCAACAGTAAACGGCAATGTCACGTGGTTTCAACCGGTAGGTGAAAATGCTGTTATCGACGAGAAAGAAGTTTTTGCGTTTTTCTTTCATGGGAACTGATGGGTGACGCAGACGGCAACGCCCTGAACGGTCAGTTCACCGTCCACGGGAATGTCTGCGTATGTCTCCTTATCCAGATTGCGGGACTGCAAGAGATACCGCTTTTTGGTTTCGTCATATCCGAGGACTTTGAGATTGCTTCTACCATCCAGCAGAGCAACTACAATATCTCCGATCCTCGGTTGCTTGTCCTTGTTCACCACCACGTAATCTCCGGGATGAACACCTGCGTCGATCATGGATTCGCCCTTTGCGATCAGAGCAAAGAAGGTTCCGTTGCCGACAATGGATTCGGGCATCCGGATATATTCGATGATCTGTTCTTCTTCCTCCTGACCTTCCCCGCAGGCAACGTAACCAAGTACCGGCATTGCGGCGTGAGAACACTCCATTCTCATCCGTTTGGTCAAGACCGATTTACGGCCGTCGTAGGCGAGTTCTCCGCGTTCTGACAGGGCGAGGAGGCATCTATGCACCGTTGCCACCGGAATGCCCGTACCGCGCGAAATAACGCGTACTGTGGGG
>JBGUNW010000045.1:0-1968 GCA_045117555.1 Eubacteriales bacterium | reverse complement strand
GTTTTTTCACCATGGCCGATTATCAGCTCAACGGGAACACGCTCGTGTTATTTATCCCATTTATTCAAAGCGGCATTCAACTGGTTGAGGACGCGAAAACGCCTGCCGTTCTGGAAAACATCATACGCTCGGAATTCGGCGTTGATATTCACGTAGAGATTCGCCAGACCGAGGATTTTGACCCTGAGGAGGCCTACCGCGCAATGGCCTTGCAAGTGGAAGAAATGGAAGAACGCGCGGCCGCGGCAAACCGAGATTATATTCCAAACTACGGCAATTCTGCCGATTTTGCAAAAACGCCGCGTGCACAGGTCGAGGAAGCACCGCAGCTCCCGCGTGCAAAATCCATTTACGATATCGACCCCACGCCGCAGTACCTTGGGGAGGGGCTTTGCAAAATCGGGTATTCCACCTTCGATCTTTCCGCGGCAGATTTCGTTTACGGTTCGCCGTTCCAGATCCAGCCGGTTCCGATAGCCAATCTGGAAGCTTCCAAAACCGATCTTGTTATCGTTGGGGAAGTGTTTGACTTTCTTTCGGAGGCAAGCCGGAACGGCGAATCGTTTGATATTACCTTTTACCTGTTTGACGGTCATACCTCGATTGAACACCGGGAATTCGGCGTAGAGCCGGAAAAAGCCAACGAGCTGGCCGGAATCCTGAAAAACGGGACCTCCGTTGCGCTGCACGGATATGCCAAACACGTCAGCAGGAAAAACCGACCGGTCGACCCCGACTTGACCTTCTATTTTCAGGATATTGCGATCATCAAAAAAATCAAAAGGGAAGATCACGCGCCAGAAAAGCGCGTAGAACTGCATTTGCACACCACCATGTCGGCAATGGACGCGCTGATCCCCCCGGAGGAGGTTGTTAAAACCGCCGTGCGCTGGGGACACTCCGCCGTTGCGCTGACCGACCACGGCAACCTGCAAGCGTTCCCCGACGCCATGCTGACGCTGGAAAAGCTGAAAAAGGAAAATCCCGACCTGATTTTCAAAATTCTTTACGGGATGGAAAGCTATTTCGTCAACGATACGGCCAGCGCCATTTCCGGGCAGTTTGACCCGGATCTGAACGCCGAATGCATTGTATTTGATATTGAAACTACCGGTTTGTCGGTTCAAACCTGCGGGATCACCGAAATCGGCGCCGTGAAAATTCAAGGCGGCAAGGTGTTGGATCGTTTCAATACCTTTGTCAACCCCGAACGCCCGATCCCGCCCGAAATCTCCGAGCTGACGGGCATTACCGACGATATGGTAAAAGACGCGCCGAAAGTGAGCGAGGCGCTCTCTTCTTTCTTTGCTTTTATCGGCAACGAGAAAACCGGGGAAGGAAAGCCACTGCCGCTTTTGATTGCCCATAACGCCAACTTTGATATCGGTTTTATTCGTTACTATGCCGGGCTTTGCGGGCTGCCGTTTGCCAATCCGTATCTTGATACGCTCGCGCTTTCCAAATATCTGAATCCCGAATTGAAATCCCACAAGCTGGACGTTGTTGCCGAGTATTACGGGCTGGGAGATTTCAACCATCACCGCGCCTGTGACGACGCCGAAATGCTTGCCAATATCTATTTCTGTATGTTGGATAAAATGAAAAAGTCCGACCTGCAAGATTTGGAAATGCTCAAACGGGAAATGACCGAAAAATCCGATCCTTTAAAGTTGAAAAGCTACCACCAAATTCTTCTTGTAAAGAATATGGTAGGATTGAAAAATCTTTATCAGCTCGTTTCTCAAAGTTACCTGAACTATTTTTACCGTGTGCCGCGCATTCCGAAAACGGCGTTGGAAAAGCACCGCGAGGGCTTGATCGTCGGCTCCGCGTGCGAGGCAGGGGAATTGATGCGCGCCATTCTGGAAAATCGTCCGGAAAGCGAAATTGAAGAGATCGTCAATTTTTATGACTATCTTGAAATTCAGCCCATTTGCAATAACCGCTTTTTGATTTCCGAAGGGAGTG
>JBGUNW010000044.1:0-5800 GCA_045117555.1 Eubacteriales bacterium | reverse complement strand
ACCGAACTTTGCGCAGGCGACGTCGTGCGCAAATTCCGCGATGAGGAAACGGCAAAATTCCGCTACCAGTACGTTGGCGATGCCTGTGATTGCCGCAACCATTTCCATGCCAAGTGCGTGATTTGCGGAAAGATCGAGCATTTGGACTGCGGGGATTCGGCCGAATTTGCCACGCACCTTTTGAAAGAGCACGGCTTTTCCATTGATTGCGGACAATCCCTTTTGTATGGCGTTTGCGCCGCTTGCCGAAAGGGGGCGAGAGCGTGATTGACGTTCTTTTGGATACATTATTGGATACGGCGAAACTGTTGCCTTTCCTTTATCTTGCTTATTTGTTTATGGAGTTTCTGGAACACCATGCCGGTGGAAAAACCGAGCGGTTGCTTGCAAAATCGGGCAGGATCGCGCCGCTTTTCGGCGGCCTGTTCGGCCTTGTGCCGCAATGCGGATTTTCGGCGGCGGCAAGTGAGCTGTACGCCGGGCGGCTGATCACCACGGGAACGCTGATCGCCGTTTTCCTTTCCACGTCGGATGAAATGCTGCCTATTATGATCTCGCACGGCGTTTTTCCGTGGAAACTTTTGCTTTCCAAACTGGTTGTGGGAATCCTGGCGGGATTTGTTATTGATCTTGTTGCCCGCGCTTTTCGCAAAAAACACCCGGTGACCGAGAAAGCGAACATTGAGGATATTTGCGAGCGCGAGCATTGCCATTGCGGCAACCATATCGCTCTATCGGCACTCAAACATACCCTGCACATCGTGGCGTTTTTGCTGGTCATCACCTTTTTGTTGAACACCGCCGTCCATTTTATCGGCGAGGAGCGGCTTGCCGCGTTCGTCGGCACGCGCCCGATCCTTGCAAATCTGCTCTCCGCACTGGTCGGGTTGATCCCCAACTGCGCTTCCAGCGTGGTGCTGACCGAGCTGTATCTGGAAGGCGTTTTGAGCGTGGGAGCCCTTTTATCGGGGCTTTTGGTCAATGCCGGCGTGGGGGTACTTGTTTTGTTCCGCAACAACCGCCCGGTGCGCGATTCCTTCCGCATTCTCGCCATTTTGTTCGGCGTGGGTTTGCTCGTCGGTCTTTTCGTGGATCTGACACCGCTTGCCGGATTGCTGAAATAAGAAAAAGCCGCGTTTATACGCGGCTTTTTTTCTTTTACCACCCGAAAATTTCCAAAATTTTAAAGCGCACCTTATAAACCGGCTTGTTGTTCTCGGTAATGATTTTGTATTGACTGGGCGTTAACCCTACCGAAATAAAGGTGTTTTCGGCCTCTTTTTTGGAAACGGTTGCCGCCGCGCGGCAAATAGGCGGGAACAAACAGCACCACCAGTTATGCCCCTCGGCGTTCCCGATCAGAACGCGCATGGAAAGATAGGTGCCGGAGGGAAAGCAAAAACTGTCGTAGGTGCGTTCGGGGTATTCCTCGTCGTCAAATTCAATCGTTACCGAATCGTTGCATCCGGCCGCTTCCAAAACCAACTTTGCCGCGGCGATCAATTCGGGAATATGGGCGCGCAAAACCGCTTCTGCCTCGTCGCGGTCGGCGCAGTTTTCCAAAAGCGGAGCGGTAAGCTCCAAAATTGCGTCGCGCACTTCCAGCTTCAACGCCTGATCCTCCTCGGAATCCGAATTTGCCAAAACGTGCAGCCGGACTACCGAATCGTAAATTTTTTCTTCGCCGTGAACGGGGAACAGCCCCACAAATAAGAACAGCGAAACCAGAACCAATGTAACAGCAATCGTTTTTTTCATAAAAAATCCTCCCGTCAGGTGATGCTTTCATCATGCACTTTTCGGGAGGGTTTTATTCAGTTACACGGTAAAAAACGGTAAAAATTTCCAAAAAAACGGGAAAAAGTCAGGGGTTGTCCTTCGGTCCTTCCTCTTCCTCTTCCTCCGGCTCGGAAATTTCCAAATTGTTCAAAATCGAGGCAATGTGCGCGCCGTAGGCAATTGAGGTGTCGCGGTGAAAGGAGAGCTCGGGCGTAATGCGCAAGTTGAGGGTGCGCGCCAGCTCGCGGCGAATGTATCCGCTTGCCGCTTTCAATCCCTGTTGAACTTCTTTTTCGTCGCCGGATAAGAAGGAATAGTAGATTTTTGCGTATTTCAAATCGGGCGAAACTTCGGCGGCGGTAACGCTCAAAAAGGCGTCCTGCACGCGGGGATCCTTCACGTTCCGCATAATATTCATCAATTCTTTCCGCATTTCCTCGTTAATGCGGTCGCGTCTGTATCTTCCCATTCAACAAATCTGCCTTTCCTGAAAGTTGCAGAAAAAAACGGCGCGCGGCCGTTTTTTCGTTGTATTTATACTTCTTCGCCGTCGTCGATCTCGGAAAGATCTTCCACGGTTTCTTCGTCGGCGTCCACCTCGTCCTCCAAGAGGTCGGCTTTTGTGGCTTGCAGTTTCCGTTTTACGAATTTATTGTAAAGAACGCAGCCGATTGCGGCAATGGCGCCGAGAACCAGCAAAAAGGATAAAATGGCGGGAATGCAGGATTTTCTTTCTTTCATGTTTCGATCCTCCCTTTCAATTTTTCTTACAAGTATAGTATATCATGGAAAAGGGCGTTTTACAATACCTTTTCAAAATTTTTATTTGTGTCGGTCAAAAGCCGCCGGAATGCCCTTGATTTTTCTTTCTCTTTATGATACGATTATAGGGAAGTCTTTGGAAAGGTGGAATCGCCGTGACCTATCGCGAAATCGTTTCAAAACTGCAAAACGCCGGCATTGAAACCGCCGAATGGGACGCCTTTTTGCTCGTCCGGCATTTTTGCGGGCTTTCGCGGGAGCAAATTTCAGCGGAGCCCGAGCGGCAGTTTTCTTCGCCGGAGCTTTCCCAGGCAGTCGAGCGGCGCGCAGGGCGCTTTCCGCTGCAATACCTGCTTGGTGAATGGCAATTCTACCGTCAAACCTACCGGATTTCTCCGGGGTGCCTCATTCCGCGTTCCGATACCGAAATTTTAGTGGAAGAAGCGATCCGCAAGCTGCCCAAGGGCGCGTTTTTTGCCGATCTATGTACCGGGAGCGGCTGTATTGCAATTTCGATCCTTTGCGAGAGGCCGGACACTGCCGCGCTTGCCGCAGACCTTTCGGACGAGGCGCTTGCGATCGCCGCCGAAAACGCCGAACGCAATGGCGTTGGCAACCGTTTGATTTTGCGAAAAGCCGATTTGCTTACCGAAGGGCCGGAAAAATGGAGCGCCGACCTGCCAACCCCCGCGGCAATCCTTTCCAACCCCCCCTATATTTGCACAAAGGAGCTTGATCGGCTATCGCCGGAAGTGCAAGCCGAACCGCGCATGGCGCTTGACGGCGGGCAGGACGGCCTTACTTTTTACCGCAAACTGCTTTCCCTTGCCGGAAAGTGGCTTTTGCCGGGAGGTTTTTGTCTGTTTGAAATCGGTTACGATCAGGCGGAGAAGATCCGGAAACTTTCCGAAGAGTATTTTGCAGTTTGTGATATTTTGCGCGACTTCGGCGGCAACGACCGGGTGGCCTTTCTGGAAAAACCCATTTGATCCCAACGGCATATATTAATGAGAGGAACGCCCGCCGGGCGCTCCTCTCATTTTTGCGTCAAGGGGGAAAGAAAATGAAGATTGCGGTTTTGGCAGGCGGTTCCGGCACCGAACGGACGGTTTCGCTCTGCTCGGGCGCGCGCGTTGCCAACGCTCTGCGAAAAAACGGGCACCGGGTGTTGCTGTTGGACCTTTGCCGGGGGATTCCGGAACTGCCGGTCGACCCGGAAGAGCTGTTTACTCGAACGCTCGCGCCGGAGCCGGATGCAAAGCGCATTTTCGGAGAGGCGGCGATTTTTCCGCGCTTCACGCCGATTGGCGAGAATGTGGCGGAGCTTTGCAAACTTGCGGAAGTAACCTTTTTGGCATTGCACGGAGGCATTGGAGAGGACGGGACCTTGCAGGCGTTTCTGGATTGCAACGGCATTCGTTATACCGGGAGCGGGGCGACCGGCAGTATGCTCGCCATGGAGAAGGATCTTTCCAAGCGCATATTTCGTTCCGTCGGAATTCCAACGCCCGAATGGGCGCTGTATGACGCAGAAAAGCAGGTTTTCGTAAATTCCGGCGAGAAAATCGTTTTTCCGTGCGTGGTTAAGCCGGCAAACGGCGGTTCCAGCGTGGGCGTTTCGTTCGCAAATAACGAAGCGGAATTTTCAAAAGCATTGCAAAACGCCGGCGAGCTATGCCGCTATTTGTTGGTCGAACGAAGGATTTACGGCCGGGAACTGACTATTGGAGTACTGGGGGAGCGGGTTTTACCGCCGGTGGAAATTCTACCGCCGGACGGCGTTTACGATTTTCAGAATAAATACAACGGCAAAACGCGCGAAATTTGCCCTGCCGACGTTTCCGAGCCCGTTTTCCGAAAGCTTGCGGACTATGCCCGCCGCGCGTTTGAAGTTTTGCGCCTGCGCGACTATGCCCGATTTGACTTTTTGTTGGATGAACGGGAGTCCCTCTGGCTTTTGGAAGGCAACTCTTTGCCGGGAATGACCCCGACCAGTCTGTTCCCCAAGGAGGCCGAAACGGTGGGAATTTCCTACGAGGCGTTGTGCGAATTATTGGTGCAAATGGCGGTCAAACGGGGGGTAAGCGGCGCGTGAAATGGCGGAACGCTCTTGACAAAAGGGGAGAATAGTGTTATAATATTATAGTTGCACTATCCCTGCGTATTTTTTCATAAAAAGAAGGATATTAAAATGGCGAAAAAACCGTTGCGTATGAGATACCGCAAACTGCTATTGATGCTGTTTGACGTTTTCTGCTTTGCAGTAATTGCCGCACTTTATTACGTTACCACCAAAGTGGATCAAAGATTGAACGCCGAGCCAATCAGTGATTTTCTGATCAACTGCGTGACTCTGCTTGCGTGGATCATGCTCGTTCGACTGATCACCGGCACATATTTCAAAGTTTGGCGTTATACCAATACCAGCTCTTTGCTGATGCTGGCGGTTTCAGACGCTCTCGGCGGCATTTTTGCGGCGATAACCAGCAACGTTATTCTGAAAAGAGTGGTTCTCAAAAACGAACCGAGTATCTGGCTGTTCATCGTAATTGCCTCGCTCAACGCGTTTATCACGTTGGTTTCCCGCTTTGTTTACCGGATCCTTTATAAATATTTTGACAATCTTCGTGTGCCGAGCGAGGAGAAAAAGCTCCCCTCCAACCGCATTCCCGTTGCCATCGTCGGCGCGGGGCAGGTTGGCTATTCCTTGGTGCATGAGTTACTTTCGGGCAGGTATTCCAACTATAAGCCGTTGTTCTTCGTTGATACCGACGGCTCCAAAGTAGGCAGTTATGTTGCAAATCTGAAAGTCTATCCCGAAAACGAAGCCACATTGGATATGATCCGTGAGCAGGGCGTTGCCGAAATTTTTATTGCTATGACCGGGTTGGAGGATTCCAAAGCGGCAAATCTTTATCATTTTTACAGCCGTACCGCCTGCAAAATTAAAATTTACGATTCCGAAATGCGCGATCTGGGCGAAAAATCCAGCCCGCGCAAGCTGCGTGAATTCAGCATTGAGGATCTTTTGTTCCGCAAATCGATCCATTTCCTGGAAGGCGAAGCGCGGGATTTCTATACCGGCAAAGTCGTCCTGGTAACGGGCGGCGGCGGTTCGATCGGCAGCGAGCTCTGCCGGCAGATCGCGGCGCACGCGCCTAAGCAGCTCATCATCTTTGACATTTATGAGAACAACGCCTACGACATTCAGATGGAGCTGACGCGCAAATACCCTTAGCTGGATCTGGTTACGCTGATC
>JBGUNW010000043.1:0-1929 GCA_045117555.1 Eubacteriales bacterium | reverse complement strand
CTATTGTCAAATCGTTTACGCCGTTTTGGTCGTAAATGTCTGTGTCAAAATGGTACACTTTGGCCGCGCTTGATGTGTAGGCGTTTCCGATGTCGTAGCCCTCTTTGCGGCGCTGTGCCATGTCTTGATTACTGATAAACAATGTATCATCAGAAAAGACCTGCTTAGTCATTACGCCGTTAACGTTCGAGCTTGCTATTGTTTTCCACTCGTGGTTTACGGTTTCGCGGTGCTGGTAATATGTGCCGTTCGGGCTTATCTTTGTACGGTCGAGCGCGTTTTCGTTTGCTTGAATATACAAAATGCCGTTAATGCTTGACGCCTGCGCCGCGATCTCAAAATTACCCGCCTTAAACTTTACGTGGTAATTCTGCGGGACGCCGTTTACAATGTTATACGGTTCGACTTCGAAGTATTCGTCGTCGCCGCCGACGCGCATTGCGCCCTCGTAGCGGGTTGAGCCGTCCTCTAGCGTAATTGTTGATAATGCCCAGCGGTTGTTTTCCGTTCCCTCAAATACTCCGCCCGTAATATAGCCGAGATTCTCTTGAATTGCGGAAAGCATACGAACATAGATTTTGTCGGCTGTTACGGCGTCTTGTTTTATTTGCGCCGTTCCTATGGCGTTTTCGACAATGTCGCGTATGCTGGTAGCGTGTGCCGTTGCGATTGTTTCGGCGTTCGGGCTTTCACCTGCTTCGTTGTATGCTACGATATTAAAGCCGTATGCTGTGTCGGTCGGTATTGGGTCGGTCAAATCCTGCCCCGCAAGAGGTAGGGTCTGCGAGTATGATTCGGCCGCGATTACAAAGCCCGCACCGTCTTTATAGTTTTCTTCGCTTGTGTATGGGTTCGCAGCTGTGGCGGGCTTAAAATATCCGCTATCGGCTGGCGTTGTAACGCGTTTAATCTGTACGCGGTGCATAATATTTCCGTAGCGCTCTTTGCCGTCGCTTCGGGTCGGCTGCTGAAAATAAAGCGTTATTGTTCGGTTGCTCTCGCGCTTGGTGATTACGGGCGCAGCCAGCGTCCATGTTCCATATTTTGAAACGTTGATTAAAGCGGCTTCGCTTTCGTCGCTCTCTTTTCCGTAAATACTTACGGCGCGCGCTGTTACGCTCCATTCTGAAAAGTCGCCCGCTTCGGGGTAGCCGTCAACCTCCCTGTCGAATGTATAAACGCCCGTTTTTCCGTTGGCGGTAATTGTCGCCGTTGTGCCGTCGCCCTTGTCGATTGTAAATACAATTGCGCGTAATGTGTTGCGGATTCCGTCGCCGTTCTGAACGCAGGATAATGTCAGCCCGTCTTTGCCTGCTACGGCTGCGACTAATGTCGGTATGTCGGGCTTTCCTACGGGTACGTTGCCCGATTCGAGATTGTCGATTGCTTCGGCAACGTCGCGCTTTGTTGCGTAGTCTTTCGGGATTTCGGGCGCGGGGTCGGTCTGCTTCTGTGTTATGTTCGACTTATACTCGGGAATTGTCCCCGTTTCATAAATTGCGGTGTCGTAGTTTACAAGCTCGAGATTAAATCCCTTTTCGCTCCTGCGTATTTGGTTTATTAAATACGGGGTTGTAATTTTGTTAAACTCGCCGTTTTCCAATTCGCCAAAACTGAAAACGCAGCCGATTTCGGGTTTGATGTCGTCCGCGTCGCGTATGCTGGTTAATACGTTGAGCGTGTCGGTTGTTCCCGTTCCCGATACTTTAATAGCCTTTGTTGCGCTTCCCGTTGCGGTGTAGCACTCGACGATAATTCCGTATGTTTTGTTTGCTTCAAAGGTTAAAAGTCCGTTTATAAAAATCTTACTTAAATAATGGCCGCTATATTCTACGTCGGAAATAACAAAGCCGTTTCCAATTCCGATTTTTAAGCTATCGTCTTGAATGAGGATTTTTGAAAATGGGGTATAAAATACGCCCTCGTTTC
>JBGUNW010000042.1:0-1529 GCA_045117555.1 Eubacteriales bacterium | reverse complement strand
ATGCCCCGTATCGAAACAGAACTTCACGTTTTCGTCCGAAAAAAAGTCTACCAATTTTTTTACGCCTTTGACCGGAGAAATATCCATATCGAAAGGGAGATTTTCCACGCACAAAATCACCCCGCATTCCTTGGCGACGGGCAGGAGATATTCTATCCTCTTAACGTTTTCTTTAAAAACGAAGTCTTTCTTTTTTCCGCCCTCGTCCGTATATCCGCAGGGAAGAACGGTGTGTATAACCAGCCGTTTACAGCCAAGCGCTTTGCAACAGCGTATTTGCTTTGCGGTAAATTCGGCGTTTAAAAGCCTGTTTTCTTCCGTAAGGTCGTCCGCAGGCCATAATCCGTGCGCCTGATAAATTTCCAAGCCGTTTTTCTCAACCGCTTTCGCCGTGTCGGCGATAAGTTTTTCTCTTTCTCCGTCCGAAAGTTTCCATACGGGAGAATCGGAAGACGCAAGATATTGATAGTCTACGCAGTCAAAGCCGTAGGACTTTATTTTTGCGTATTCTCTGTCGTAGTCGAAAGGGGAATAGCCCCTGAGAGATATAATTCCTGTTTTCATAATCAAAAAACAAATTGCACAGCGCAGAACGCAGCATATATTCCAAGTAAAACTATTCCCTGCCACCTCGAAAGTTTTCCCTTTATAAGCGTCGGGATAACGAGTATCGCCATTACCGTAAACATAACGGGTATGTCTATGACGTAGGAACGGTTAAGCCCGAAAAACCCCTGCGCAGGCACGGCGAACGCAGACGGGGAAAGGGTTATTGCCGCTCCGCTCACGAATACTATGTTGAATAGATTTGCGCCTATAAGATTTCCGAGCGACAGCGAACTATGCCCCTTTACAAGCGAGGTTATAGCCGTTACGAGTTCGGGGAGAGAAGTGCCGAGCGCTATGAACGTCAGGGCGATTACCGATTCGGGTATGCCTGCGTATTTGGCAATGACAGTTCCGTTGTCCACCAAAAGATTTGCGCCTATCGTGATGAGCGCCGCTCCGACGATGAGAAGAATTACGTCTTTTATAAGCGCTTTTTTCTTTTCCTTGCCGCCGAGCGACTTTTCGGAGTTTTCATCCGGAGATAAAAGAGCCTGTTCTTTCTTTGCGTTTCTCGCAGACAAAAAGAGATATAAGCAGAAAACGGCGAGAAGTATTATTCCGAAAAAGCGGTAAAACGTTCCCCAAAAGTACGCCACCGCCGCATACGCAATAGCGGACGCAAAGAAGAATATCGTCGGGAGAACAAGCGGTTTTTTGTCTACCGCCGTCGGGCGTATCGCAATCGTAAGAGCGGCTATCAGCGCCGTGTTGCAAATAACCGAACCTATGGCGTTTCCGTAAGAGATGTCCGCCTGTCCGTTTAAAGACGCCGTTGCCGAAACCATTACTTCGGGGAGCGTGGTGCCGATAGACACTATCGTTGCGCCTATCAGTATTTCCGGAATACGGAATATCTCCGCCATTTCGGTTGCGCCGTCCACAAACCAATCTCCGCCCTTTATCAAAAGGACAAGCCCCAC
>JBGUNW010000041.1:0-12089 GCA_045117555.1 Eubacteriales bacterium | reverse complement strand
AGGCCTTGCGCTCCCATCGGCCGAATACGCAAAACCGATTTCCGAATTGGAGCGTTTTTTCGATCGGAACGTGACCGTTCATCTGGACTCGATCGCCTACAATCTGACCGACCGGAAACTCGCCGGTCTTTTCGGCTTTCGCACGCGCCATACCGCCGCTTATGCGGGCAACGAGGCACTCTTTTTAGAGGATTTGGACGGGTTCCTTCGCGGCGGCTACCGCCTTGCCGTGCTTGCCGAAAATCAGATCGCGCACGACCATTTAACGGAAATTATATCAAACGCCGGTTTTTCGGTTTTCCCGGAGCCGGAAGCCCCGCAAGACCTTCCCGCAGGGTCGGTTTGCGTGATCCGGCGCAACGACCTTGCCGGATTTGAACTTTTGGTTCCCCGCTTTGCCGTTCTTGCCGCCGATTCCGACGTTCGCATGTCGGCACACGCTATGGTAGGGAAAACCACGCTTGCCCGCAAAAAGCGGAAGGATACCAAAACCATCCTCTCGTTCGCCGAACTGGAAGCGGGGGATTACGTCGTGCATGAAAAATACGGCATTGGTCAGTACACCGGCATTGAAACAATGAAGGTTGACGGCGTAACGCACGATTATATCGGTATTCGGTACGCCGGTACCGACCGTCTGTTTCTTCCCGTGGAACAGCTTGACCGCGTTTCTAAATATATCGGCGCGCACGCCGACGACGGCCTTTTGAAACTCTCCAAAATGGGGGGCGAGAGCTGGCAAAAATCCAAGCAGCGCGCCAAGGCCGCCGTTCAGGATATGGCAAAAGACCTGATCCGGCTTTACGCCCAACGCATGCGCCGCCCGGGGTTTGCCTTCCCCGCCGACGACAAATATCAAAAAGCATTTGAGGAAGCTTTTGAATACGTGGAAACCGAAAGCCAGACGGTCGCCTCGGACGAGATCAAATCCGATATGATGCGCGCCGTTCCCATGGACCGCCTGCTTTGCGGCGACGTGGGTTACGGAAAAACCGAGGTTGCCCTGCGCGCCGCCTACAAGGCGGTGTTGGGCGGCAAGCAGGTTGCCGTACTGGTGCCGACTACCCTTTTGGCGCTTCAACATTACCAAACCATGATCAGCCGGATGCGCAGTTTCGCCGTCAACGTGGAAATGCTTTCCCGCTTCCGCACGCCCAAGCAGCAGGCCGAAACCCTGCGGCGGCTGGCAAAAGGTGAGGTCGATATTCTCGTCGGAACCCATCGTCTGCTTTCCAAGGACGTCAAATTCCATGATCTCGGCCTTCTGGTGGTGGACGAAGAGCAGCGTTTCGGCGTTGCGCAAAAGGAAAAGCTCAAACAGCTTGCCACCGATATTGACGTACTGTCCCTTTCGGCAACCCCCATCCCGCGAACGCTCAATATGGCTATGGGCGGCATTCGGGATATCTCCATTCTGGACGAAGCCCCAACCGACCGCCTCCCGGTGCAGACCTATGTGCTGGAAGAAGATCCCCTGATCATCGAGGAAGCCATGCGGCGCGAACTGCGGCGCGGCGGTCAGGTGTTCTACTTACACAACGACGTGGAAACCATCTACTCGGTAGCAGCCGAAATTCAAAAAACCATTCCCGAAGCGCACATCAGCGTGGGGCACGGAAAAATGGATAAGGAAGAGTTGGAAAAAATCTGGGAGGAAATGCTGGCTGGAAAGATCGACATTCTGGTTTGCACCACCATTATTGAAACCGGCGTAGACGTTCCGAACGCCAATACGCTCATCGTTTCCAATTCCCACCGGCTGGGGCTTTCCCAACTTCATCAGATCCGCGGCCGCGTGGGGCGTTCCTCCCGCCGTGCCTACGCCTATTTCACCTACCCGCCCTACCGCGCGCTGACCGATATTGCCCGCAAGCGGCTGGAAGCCGTGCGCGAGTACGCCGAATTCGGCGCGGGATTTAAAATTGCCCTGCGCGATCTGGAAATCCGCGGCGCGGGAAATTTGCTCGGCGCCGAGCAACACGGCCACCTGGACGCGATCGGCTACGATCTATATATCAAACTCCTCAACCGCGCCGTTCTGGAAGAAAAGGGCGAGATCGGCGAGCCGGAAGCCGAATGCACCGTCAGTCTGGACTTTGACGCCTACCTGCCCGAATCCTATATCCCGTATCCCGCGCAGCGTATGGCACTTTACAAAAAGATCGCCCTGATCGCCACCGGGGAAGACCTTTCGGATATGCTTGACGAATTGGTTGACCGCTACGGTGAGCCGCCGAAGCCAACGCGGAATCTTTTAAAAATCGCCCGCATTCACAGCGCGGCCGTTTCGGCAAATATGACCTCGATCCGGCAAACGGGAAACGAAATTCACATTTTCCCGCGCGTGCTGGACGTTGGCAGGTGGTCGGAGGTCACCTCGGATTTCAGCGGAAAATTACGCGTTCTTCTTTCGGGTGACGCACACCTGTGCTTGAAAATCGCAAAAAAAGAAGCCGCGCTTGACCTGTTGCAGGAATGCCTGGATCGGTATCTTTCGGCTTCCCCGTCGGTATCCGAACCTCAATCTTGATAAAAAAGGAAAGGACTTGTTTTTTATGAAATCGACCCGTTTTCAATTTCGCGCGCTCGCGCTTGCGCTCGTATTCATCCTGCTCCTGCCGCTGGCCGCCTGCGCCGGCAAGCAGGGAAAAACGCTTTTAACGTTGGATAACGACGGCGTGAAGGTAACCTTTTCGGTCAATCACTATCAATTCCTTCTCTCCCGCCTGCGCGGCAATTTCGTTCGTCAGGGCGTTTCCAACAGTGCCGGAAGCGCCGACGAGGCGGCATTCTGGGACGTGCAGGGATATTTCGGAGATACCGACGTTCTGAAAACCTGGGATCTCTTTTACCGCGAGCAGGTATTGGAAAATTGCAAAACGTATCTGGTCGCTCTTTGGATTTTTGAAAAGAACAAGCTCTCCGTTCCGGAAGAAACCCGCGCAACTATTTCGCAGGAACTGGACGATCTTCTTACCTATCAGGCCGACGGCTCCAAAGCAAAACTCAATTCAATTCTTGCAAGCTATGGATTGAATTACGATCTTCTCAAATCCTTTTATGAAACGGAAGCCAAAGTTGAAGCCGCCATGGTGTTCCGCTACGGCGCAAACGCCTCGCTCCTGGACGCCACGGTAAAAGACCCCTACCTGAACGCCAATTACTACCGCTATAAGCGCATTCTCTTCCCTTTTTATGTTGAATCAGAGGAAGAAAGCGAAACCGTGCGCACCATGACCGACGAAGAAAAAGAGGCCGAACGCGCCAAAGCAAACGCTTTGCTTGCCGGGCTGCAAGGCAAAACCGAGGCCGAATTTGAAGCAGCCGCGCTGGAAACAAACGGCGCCGACGAATATACCGACGGCTACTATCTGCCCAAAAATTCGGCTTTGGTCGAAGGAACCGACCCCTCGGCAATTCAAACGAAGCTGGGAGAAATGGAAATTGGCGAAATTGCGCTGTTGGAGCTTTCGGACGGTATTCAGATCATCCGGCGCTGCGAGCCGACGCCCGGCGCATACGATTTGAGTGTGAACGCCGTTTGGTTTACCACGTTTGCAAAAGGCGTAATGGCCGAGCAATTCGCAAAAGAATGCAAAAATTATACGGACAAAATTGTCGTTGATGACGCCGTTTTCGCCGAAGCGCCGAAAATCAAGGAGATCAGCCCGAACTATTATTTCTGATTTTTTCAAAAAAGACTTGACACCGGCAAAAAACGGTGCTATAATTCCAAACGAAAACCGCATAAATCGGGGGTGCTGTGTAAACGGCTGAGATGGCGAGAGCCAAACCCATGAACCTGATACGGATAATGCCGGCGTAGGGAGATGATAAAACGGAACCACCGTTCCGACTGTTTGACCGCGCGACGATTCGTGCGGTCAAATTTTTTGAAAGGAGGTCATTTTTATGACCCAAACAAACGCCCGTTTTGAAAAAAGCCGCAAATTGATCGAATGCGCGCTCCTGATTGCGATTGCAACGGTTTTGAGCATGATCAAAATTGCGCAAATGCCCTACGGCGGTTCGGTAACGATCGCCTCCATGCTTCCCCTCGTCCTTATCGCCTACCGTCACGGTCTTGGCTGGGGCTTGGGTTCCGGCTTCGTTTACGGTATCATTCAGCAGCTCCTGGGGTTGAAAAACCTCTCCTACGTCACCACATGGCAATCGGTTCTTGCAGTCATCCTGCTTGACTATCTCGTCGCGTTTCTGGTGCTTGGGTTCGGCGGCGTTTTCCGCAAAGCCTTCCGCAAGCAAAGCGTTGCCATTACCGTTGGAGCATTGCTCGTTGCCGTTCTCCGCTACCTTTGCCACACCATTGCCGGCGCAACCGTTTGGGCGGGGCTCGCCATTCCCACTGCCGCCGCGCTTTCCTATTCCTTGATCTATAACGCAACCTATATGCTCCCCGAAACGATCATTCTTTGTCTGATCGCCTTTTACCTCTCCTCGGTCATTGATTTCCGCGCGGAAAAGCCCGTGCGTATGAGCCCCGCCGACTCGAAAATCTCCGCTTCCGCTGACCTGACCACCGTTTTTGCATGGATCGTTGCGATCGGCGCGATTGTATTTGACATTGCAACGATTTTTATGCATTTGCAGAACGAAGAAACCGGCAAATTTGATTGGAGCGGTCTTGCCGTAACCGGCCCGTTCGTAAAGAGCTTCTGGCTTTCGGTCATCGTAGTCAGCGCGGTTGCCTGCGCCGTGGTCGTTACCCTGATCCTCGTGCGTAAATTTGCCGGCAAGAAGGAAGAAGATACCCACAAATCGGCACAGGGTTGACAAATTTTCCCGTTTGCTGTATAATATACTCCGGGTTGGCCGAACGGTCGCGCGGTATGGTGCCGTAAGGTATTACCGTGAGGAAAGTCCGGGCTTCACAGGACAAGGATAACGGATAACGTCCGCCGTGGGTAACCACCGGGAAAGTGCAACAGAAATAAACCGCCGCCTCCGCGCGGTAAGGCTGGAAAGGCAGAGATAAGCGCCTGCCCGTTCCTATGGCAACATAGGTCCGCTGTAAACCCTATCCGAAGCAACACCCCAACGGAGCGCTTTGTCCGGCATTTGCTCCGGGGTGGCACGGGGAGAAAATCCCCGAAGCGTTTCCGGCAACGGAACGCGCAGATTGATGACCGTTCCCGACAGAACCCGGCTTACAGGTCGACCCCCAAAAAAGAGGGACTTCGCAAAGTCCCTCTTTTTTTGCTTTTTGTCTTTACTTTTTCCTGCTTTCGTGGTATACTGGTATCAGATTTTTGAAAAGGAGAACCGATATGGGTTGTGAAGGATATTCGGCGCTCGCACCCGTTTACGAGCGTTTGAGCGACGAGATCGACTATTCCGCCTGGGCGGATTTTATCGAATCCTGCTTTGATAAATACCTGCCCGCACGCCCCGCTCTTGTGCTGGACCTTGCCTGCGGGACCGGGCGCATGACGCGGGAACTCGCCGGGCGCGGCTACGATATGATCGGGGTGGACGGCAGCGCCGAAATGCTCTCCGAGGCCTTGCAAAAAGAGCATGACGGCATTCTCTACCTCTTGCAGGATATGCGCTCTTTCGAGCTTTACGGCACAGTAGGCGCGGTTACCTGCTGCCTCGACAGCGTGAATTATTTGCTTACCGAAAAAGATCTTACGGCCTGCTTTTCGTTGGTTTACAACTACCTTGACCCCGACGGGCTTTTCCTGTTTGACGTGAACACGCCCTATAAATTTGAAACCGTTTACGGGCAGAACGCCTATATTTTGGAGGATACCTTCGGCAAAGGCAAAAACACCCGAAGTATTTATTGCGGCTGGCAAAACTGCTATGATGAAAAAACCGGGATTTGCGATTTTGACCTCTCCCTGTTTGAAGAACAGCCGGACGGCTCCTATCGCCGCTCCGCCGAACGCCAGCAGGAGCGTTGCTACGATTTGCAAGCCCTGAAATCCGTCTTGGAAAAAGCCGGGTTCGAGCTTTTGGGTGTATTTGCCGACTATCAATTTTCCGCCCCCGCGCAAACTACCGAACGCTGGTATTTTGCCGCCCGTGCAAAAAAGTAATGAGAGCTCGAAAGGAAAAATTATGAAACCGGTTTCCACCATTCTGCGCGCCATGACCGCCGACGGCAGTGCGCGCATCCACGTGATCGATTCCACGGCAATCGTCAATCAGGCCATTGCCTACCACCACACCTCTCCCACCGCTTCGGCAACGCTCGGGCGTCTTTTGACCGCCACCTCGATGATGGGCTGTATGCTGGGGGAAAAGACTGACAGCATTACCGTGTCGCTGGGCGGCGACGGCCCTGCCGGGCGCGTGATTGCCGTTTCGGATTATCTCGGCAATGTGCGCGGTTATATTCAGAATCCCGCGGTCGATCTGCCGCTTAAATCCAACGGCAAGCTGGATGTTGGCGGTGCTGTTGGCAAAGGGCTTTTAACCATTATTCGTGATACCGGCGGTGAAGAACCATACAACGGCTCGATCCCCCTTGTTTCGGGAGAGATCGCCGAGGACATTGCCGCCTATTTTGCAAGGAGCGAACAGGTACCCACCGTTTGCGCGCTGGGCGTTCTGATCGACACCGACGGTTCCTGCCGCGCGGCAGGCGGCGTGATCTTACAACTGCTTCCCTTTCCCGATCCCAAAGTGATCGATTTGGTGGAGCGCAACGCAAAAGATCTTTCCAATATTTCCCGGTTGTTTGACGAAGGAAAATCGCTTGAAGAAATTGCAAACATTGCCCTGCGCGATATTCCGTTTGACGTTTTTGACGAACTGGACGTTGCCTACCGCTGTAATTGCAGCCGGGAAAGAACAACTCGCGCGCTGATTACGCTTGGCAAACCCGAGCTTCTCAAAATGCTTGCCGAGCAGGTCGAGGAAGGTAAACCGGAGCGTTTGGAGGTCAACTGCCGCTTCTGCGACAAAAAGCAATACTACACGCGGGCAGATATTGAAAAAATGTTTTGACGCGCCCACGAAAAGCCGCCTTTCCAAAGCGCGAAAAAAGATAAAAATTTTCCAAAAAAAGGGGTTGACAAAGCCCCTTCTTTGTGTTAGAATAAATGAGCACGAAAAAATGCGGCGTTAGCTCAGCTGGATAGAGTGTTTGGCTACGAACCAAAAGGTCGGGGGTTCGAGTCCCTTACGCCGCGCCACAAAAACGCGTCTTTTGGTTTCAAAAGGCGCGTTTTTGCTTAAAAAATGGAGAATTTATGAACCTGAAACTAATCAAGCTTTCAAAGGAATATGAGCGGGAGTTGGGCGAAATGCTTGCCGAGTGGCGAGCCGACTGGGAAACCAACGGCACCAACCACTCCCCGTGGGCAATTTTTAAGAATAACTACCGCGATTTTGACTATTATCTTGCTCATTTGGAACACAAGACAGCCGCGGGCGACAAAGTGCCGGATTCGGTCTTTTTCCTCTTGGATGTTGAGAATAACCGCTTTTTGGGCGCAGTCAACATCCGCCATTATCTAAACGATTCTCTTTTGCGCGAGGGCGGGCATATCGGGGATGGCATTCGCCCCTCGGAACGCGGAAAGGGCTACGGCACCGAACTGCTCCGTCTTGCCCTTCTTGAATGCAAAAAATTGGGGATCGACAAAGTTTTGATCACCTGCGACAAAGACAACTTTGCCTCGGCAAAGTGCATTCAAAAGAACGGCGGCGTTTTGGAAAACGAAATCGTCAACTCCGAGGGCGTTGTTGAACAGCGCTATTGGATCACGCTTTGAAAGGGGGGTGCAATGGCTATTCAAAAGCATGAATTTCCCATCCTAGAATATGACGCTTCCCCGTCGGCAGTCATTCAGCCTGACCACGAGCGGCATCTTATGCCAATGCGTCTGCCCGAGCGCGCCGTGTTCGCTTTTCTGGGGGAATCGGTAGGTGATTACGCAACGGCTCACGGCGCAAAAATCGCCGGCAAATTCATCTCGATCACCAAAGAATATCCCGTTTATCTATTGGAAGCGGGCAAGGAACAGATTGCCCTGATGGAAGCCCCGGTCGGCGCGCCCGCCGCAACGCAAATTCTGGATTGGCTGATTGCCTACGGTTGCCGGAAGATCCTTTCCTGCGGCTCCTGCGGCGTTTTGCAGCACATGGACGAAAACCTGTTTTTGATCCCTTCACGCGCTTTGAGGGACGAAGGGACTTCCTACCATTACCTACCGCCCAGCCGTTACGTTGAAATCCCCGAAACAGCCCGCGCCGCCATTCGGAAGACGTTGGAGCGCCACGGTCTTCCCTTTGCCGAAATCACGACCTGGACGACAGACGGATTCTTCCGAGAAACCAAAGAAATGGTGACATACCGCAAAGAGGAAGGCTGTGCCGCAGTGGAAATGGAGTGCGCCGCTCTTGCGGCTTGCGCGCAGTTCCGCGGCGCGACCTTCGGCGAACTGCTTTACACCGCCGACACACTTGCCGACGTTGAACGCTATGACGAGCGCGACTGGGGTGCAAATTCGATCAACACCGCGCTGGAACTGTGCATAGAAGCGGTAAAAGAACTGTAAAAAAAGAGGTCAGATATGGAATACAGAAATTACGGCAATACCTATTATCTCCGCATGGACAAAGGTGACGAGATCATCGGCGGCATTCTGGAAGTCTGCCGGCACGAAAAGATCCAATCGGCAATTTTTTCGGGGATCGGCGGGTGCAAAAGCGCGGAAATTCAAACCTTTTTGCCGGAAAATCGCAGCTTTGAAACGCGCGAACTTTCGGGAATGCTTGAACTGGTTTCTTTGAACGGCAGCGTATCGGCGGAAAAAGACGGCTCACTCTCCCACCATACGCACGGCGCGTTTGCCTACATGGAAAACGGACGGCACCGAATGGCGGGCGGACACATCCAATCGGTTACGGTGCTTTACACCGCCGAGATCGAACTGCGCCCGGTAATTGACAGAAAAATCGGAAGGAAGCCCGACCCCGAAACAGGAACGAGTTTTTGGGATTTTCAATAAAACAAACGATTCAAAAAGCAGGAGCCGATCCGCAAAAGCGGGTCGGCTCTGTTTTTTTGTTTTATCAACGCCGTTTTTCGGCAATTTCCAAAAGCGCGTCGGAAAGGAACTCTTCCACCGGTTTGGTGACCGTTTCCCCTGCGCGATTACGCACGGCAACCGTTCCCGTTTCCATTTCCTTTGCTCCGATTACGAGCATATAGGGGATCTTTTGCGTTTGCGCGTTGCGGATCTTATAGCCGATGGTGTTGGAGCTATCATCCAGTTCTACGCGCAACCCGGCGTTATCCAACCGCTCTTTGAGCTGTTTTGCGTACTCGATATGCTCATCGCCGATGGGCAGAATGCGTACCTGCTCGGGCGCGAGCCAAAGCGGGAACGCGCCGGCGTAGGTTTCAATCAGGTAGGCGAGCGTGCGCTCGTAGCAGCCCAGCGACGTGCGGTGAATGATATACGGCAGTTTCTTTTCGCCGTCCTTATCGGTATAGTACATTCCGAATTTCTCGGCAAGCAGCATATCAATTTGAATGGTGACGAGCGTATCCTCTTTGCCGTAAACGTTGCGGTATTGAATGTCGAGCTTCGGGCCGTAGAACGCGGCTTCGTCAATGCCAATGGTGTATTCTACGCCAAGGTCGTCCAAAATCTGCGCCATGGTTGCCTGCGCAACTTCCCATTGCTCGCGCGTGCCTTCGTATTTGTTCTTCGGGTTGGCGGGGTCCCACTGCGAGAAGCGGAAAGTGCATTTATCCAACAGCCCCACCGTACCGAGGAAGTACTTGGCAAGTTCCAGACAGCCGCGGAATTCTTCTTCGAGCTGGTCGGGGCGCAGAATGTAATGCCCCTCGGAAATGGTAAACTGGCGCACACGGATCAAGCCGTGCATCTCGCCGCTATCCTCGTTGCGGAAGAGCGTAGACGTTTCGGTCAGGCGCATGGGAAGCTCGCGATAGGAACGATTCTTATTCAAATAAACCTGATATTGGAACGGGCAGGTCATGGGGCGCAGGGCGAAGCATTCCTTGCTTTCGTCGGCAGGGTCGCCGAGAACGAACATCCCGTCTAAATAGTGATCCCAGTGACCGGAAATCTTGTAAAGTTCGCGTTTTGCCATGTAGGGCGTTTTGGTAAGCAGACAGCCCTTCTTTTGCTCCACGTCCTCGACCCAACGCTGCAAGAGCTGCACCACGCGCGCCCCCTTGGGAAGCAGGATAGGCAAGCCCTGACCGATGAAATCGACCGTGGTAAAGTACCCCAGCTCGCGGCCCAGCTTGTTGTGGTCGCGTTTGAGGGCTTCCTCCTGCTCGGCAAGGTAGGTATTCAGCTCCTCTTTGGAGGGGAACGCCACACCGTAGATGCGTTGCAGGACCTTGTTTTTCTGGTCGCCCTTCCAGTAGGCGCCGGTGCATTGCGTTAGTTTCAGCCCTTTAACGGCACCCGTGGAGAACAGGTGCGGACCTGCGCAAAGGTCAACGAACTCGCCCTGCCGGTAAAAGCTGATCGTTTCCCCTTCGGGCAGTTCGTTAATGAGCTGTACCTTATAGGGTTCCTCGCGCTCGGTCATCAGTTTGATCGCTTCGTCGCGCGGCAATTCAAAGCGTTCGATCTTCAAATTCTCCTTGACGATCTTTTTCATCTCGTCTTCCAGCCGTTTGAGGACTTCGGGGGTAAAGGCGTCGTCCGAGTCGATATCGTAGTAAAAGCCGTTTTCCACCGCCGGACCGATGGTCAGTTTGGCGTTGGGGAACAGCCGCTTGACCGCCTGTGCCAGAATATGCGAAGCAGTGTGGCGAAACAGGTGTTTCCCGGCTTCATCGGCAAAGGTGAGCAACTTGACCTCGTCGCCATCGGCAAGCTCCTGCGTCAGCGCCACGGTTTTTCCGGCGATCTCGGCGCCGATGACGGCACGGGAGATGAGTTCGGCGTCGCGTGCGGCCTCATAGACCGTGATCGGCGCGGCAACGTCCAGTTCTTTTCCCTGCATTTTGATTTTCATAACAGTTTTCTCCTTTATATCAATACATTTTTTTCAAAATAAAAATCCACACCTCGACAGACCATTCCGGCCGGTTCGGGGTGTGGATCATTCCGCACGGTTCCACCCAAACGTTTCACTTTTTCGGGTTATCTATGCTGGCGGAAAAGCGGTATTCCGCGGAGCTCTGCCGGTTCCTTTCAGCCAAGGGATCCGTCTCTTTTTCGCAGAGGGGTTCCGGGAACGTATCTTTCCCACAAAATTTACTTAAAATGCCTTTTTGGTGCCTTTTGCGTCGGCTTTTACGATCTCGCGCCAGTCAAGGTCACCGCGATCGAGCGCCATGATCAGCACTTCGGCCGTTGCAATGTTGGTTGCAACCGGGATATTATAAACGTCGCAAAGCCGGAGAATTTCTTTTTTTACGTCGCTGTAATCGGATTCCGGACGGGTATCCTTGAAATACAGGAGCATATCGATCTCGTTATAGGCAATGCGCGAGGCAATTTGCTGATCACCGCCCTGCTGGCCCGGTAAAAGGCCTTCCACTTCCAGCCCGGTCGCTTCGGAAATGTATTTTGCCGTAATTCCGGTTGCACAGAGTTTATGCTTGCTCAAAATGCCGCAATAGGCAATGCAGAACTGTGTGATCAGTTCTTTTTTCAAATCATGCGCAATGATAGCGATTTGCATAAGCGTCCAGCTCCTTCCTTCCATAACAAAATCCAACTCCATATTTATTATAGCATAACCATTTTCATTTTGTCAAGGGATAATCACGAAAATATCCCGCCGATAAAAAAGATTCCTTTTTTATTCGTACTTCGCGCGTTCGCCGCCAATGAGTTTCGGGCGCGTGCGGGCGCATAAAATATTCGCTTCCCCGATTTTGGAAACGGTCAGCCGCACGGGCACGGCCACCTCGCGCAAGTGCATTCCCACCAGCACGCCGCCAATGTCGATCCCGGCGTGCGCACGGATATGCTCAACGGCTACCGGCGCCTCAAAATGCCGCCATGCCGCCGTTGCGAAGGACCCGCCCGCCTTGGGGTACGGGACGACGCAAACGGGATCCAGCCCGTACTTTTCGGCACATTCTTTCTCGACAATCAGCGCGCGGTTCAAATGCTCGC
>JBGUNW010000040.1:0-6375 GCA_045117555.1 Eubacteriales bacterium | reverse complement strand
GGCGACGACGCGGTACAGCGCCTGCCCGGCACCATGCCCGCCTCGCGCGTTCGGCTGGGCAAAAGCGAGCCGATCACCTTGACCGACGAGATTCCGCTTGATCCGAATCAGCCGCCCATGCGCGTGATCTCGGCGGTCGGCGAGGTCTTTCCCACCGAGGTGCAGGCAGGCGAAAACGCCGTTGCCTGCCGCGGCGATGTTTTGCTCACGCTCCTCTGCGCGGCCGAACGGACCCCTTCGCTGGATGAAGCCGAGGATTGCGTTCCCGCGGTGTTTCCCACCGTGGAACTTTCCCGCAAAATCCCCTTTGCCGCCGAAATTCCGGTGGACGGCGTTACGCCGACCTGCGCCGCTACGGTTTGGGGAAGCTGCGCCGATCTTGCCGTTACGGTTGAGGAAGCCCGTATTTTGTGCGACGTTACCATGGTGCTGAACGCCCGCGCCGTTTGCCGCGAGGAAATTCCCTTCACCCGTGACGCCTACTCTACCGCTGTATTGACCGAGCCGGTCTTTTCCACCCTTTCGGCCAACCGGGTTCTGGCCTGCAAAAACGGCAACTGCTCGCTCTCGGCGCAAAAAGAGCTTTCGGAGCTGGGTCTGCGACCCGACGCCCGCGTGATTGATTCGGCGGCCGAGGTCGTCGTTCAACCGCCCGAACTGACCCGCGGCAATTATATTCTGCCCGGAAATTTGCACCTGACCGTTCTGACCGGCACCCCTGACGGCGAGTTTGCCACCGCCGAGCTGGATCTCCCCTTCCGTTTTGAAACCATGGCCGAAGCTCCCGTTGCGCCCGCAACCGGCGATTCGATTGTCACGCCCGTGCGGATCAAGGCGATGATCGACGGCAACCGTCTGCTTGCCGAGGCCGAGCTTTCGGTTTCGCTTGCGCTTTCCGCCGCCGAATCGGTGGCCGCGCTTGTCTCCCTGCGCCCCGGCGATCCCGTGCCCGCCCCCGCCGCCGACCTGACCATTTGCTATCCCGCGCCGGGCGAAACGCTGTGGTCGGTCGCCGCCCGCTACCATACCCCGGTCGCAGCCCTTTCGGAAAAGAACGACCTTCCCGCCGCGCCCGCCGATTCCCCCGCCTCGCTTGCGGGTGTGAGGTTTTTAATGGTTTAAGATCTTGGGGGAGGGGAAAACTTTTTGCAAAAACCCGGCAAGCCGGGAGCCAATTCTTGGTTTGCAGAAGTGATTTTATAACACCGCAAGGATAACCCCTCCCCCAAGCCATCCTGTTGCGGTGCCCGAAAATCGCTTCGGGCGCATTCGCGCTGTTCCTTGCGCTTTTCGACCGCTGCCACTCCTCGCGCTCCCTGCTCCCGCCACCGGCGGTGGTCGCGCTCGTCCCCTCCCTTTTCAAAAACCTCAACCAAAGGTTTGAGGTTTTTGAAAACGGTTTTGTTTTCCGCTCCGGGTGGGGCTTTATTTTTTCAGCGTTAGAAACCCGTTTCCGCAAACCCAAGAATTGAAACCCGGCAAGCCGGGCCCGCCTTGGCGGGGGCCGCGCCAGCCCGCGGAACGCGGGCATAGAAAGAAAAAGAGCGAAGAAAATTTCTTCGCTCTTTTTCTTGTGCTGTGATTCCATCACAGCCGGCGCGGCCGTAGAAAACGCCGCCTTTTTCAGAGTTTTAAATCACTTCCGCAAACCCAAGAATCGGCTCCCGGCACTGCCGGGGGGAGGACGAATTGAGGCGCATAACCCGGTTGAGCACAAAAAAAGGAGAGCGGATCGCTCTCCTCTTTTTGCGTAAAATTTTATGCGTTCGATTGTTCGTCGGCCTTTTCCTCGTTGGGAATCGGAGCAAGGGCCGCCATTTTGCGGATCAACCCGGAATCAAACAGCTTTTCGGTCGTCTGGTTGGCGGGCTTATAATCCTCGTCGGGTTTATCCAACGGTTTGAGCGCCAGCTGTTCGCCGCAGATCTTTTCGATCAATTCCAGCGCGAATTTCAGCTTGCGGTCGCCGCGCACCTTCATCAAGGACGGGGTTGCCTCAAACTTCTTCTTTTCCGAAACGTCGATCGCACCGTACTTGGTGCCTTCCAGCGTTTTGGGATCAATGGAAAGATAGAGGTACAGGGTCTTTCCGTTGGGAATGATCTTTGCGATCTGGTTTCTGCCCTGGTTGAAGGCCTCGTAGTTCCAGCTCTTGCGCGCCTTCACGCCGTGGAAGCGGAGCAGCGCGTTCTTCACGATCGAGTAATACTCGCCGATCTTTCCGTCGGCAAGCGCCAGTTTCGCAAGGTAGCTCTTGCGGTAGCGGTAAACCACAACGCCCTCGCCGGCTTCTTCCTTCATCAGCATTCTGCCGTACTCTTCGGGTTTCTTTACAACGTCAATGTAAACAAGACCGCGCATTGCCGGCTGGGTGGGATCGGTATCCGGCTCTTCCTCGGCAACGTCCACAACGGCAATGGTGGGAACCGCCTCGTCGTCTTCTTTATTTTCTACGGGTTCGGGCTCCGGTTCGGGAGCGGGGGCTTTCTTGGATTGCTTGATGCGCTCGCGGAGGTTTTTATCTACTTTGCGCCCAATGAAGAAGAAGGCGATCAGCAACAGAACGAATACGATAACGATAATGGCAACGATCCAGCCCCAGGGCAGTCCGCCGCTCTTATACTGCGGCGCAATGGAAACGGTGAGCGATCCGCCGGTAGCCGAAACACCGCTGATCTTTACGGCGCCCTGGCTGACCGAAACGGCGTACCCCTGCGAAACGGCGGTAACCGGCGTTCCGTTCTTATCATAAACGTAAACCGAGGTTTTGGGGTTGATATCCTGGCAGCCGGCTTTCAGAACCTCCTGCGTGATCGGGATCAACAGGGTGAACGTGTCGTCCTCGGCGGCGCCGTTGATCTGAATCTGGAAGGACTGCGCGTTTTTGGTTCCCTCGGGCGCTTTCAAGCCTTCGGCAAAGGTTGCCGTAGCGGTAACCGTTTCGCCCAGACCGACTTCGGTGCCGTCGGTTGCAAGGTCGGCGCTCAGGAAAACGACGAATTGCGATTCGCCGTCCTTCATCACGCTCACGATCTCTTTCTGACGGTTAATGGTTAGCGTTGCGTTCAACTCGCTGACCTCGGCGCCTGCCGCGTAGAACTTATAGTTGCCAACCGGCAGGACGGCGGTAATGTTGTAAACGCCGGGAACGGACGTTCCACTGAACACGTTGCCGTTTACTTTATAGGTAATCACGGCGCGCAGGTCAAACGGCATTTCCGCGCCGTTTGCGTCAACGCCGGTCACGGTGATGTTGTAGGGGGTGCTTCCGTTGCCCGCAACGGTTTTGTTTGCAAAGGTAACGCCGTATTCCTTGGGCGCAATGGTAACGTTTTTGGTATGTACCAGCGTTGCCGCCTCGGCAAAGGAGGTATCCGAAAGAACGGCCGTTAAGGTATACTCGGTGTTTGCCTGGCCGTAACCGGCGGGGTATTTCACCGCGTAAACGTCGTCATAGGCGTTGTCGTTTTCGTCGTAGGCAACAACGGAAACTTGATTCGCCTCACCGAACACAAGATCATCGGCGTTTTGCCATTCCAGGCGCGTAATGGTTACGGGGCCGTCGGCAACGGCGGAAATCGCCATGCAACCGAGAAGCAGGACCGTGACCAGCACAAACGCAAGGATCCGGCAAACCGGGCTTTGAGAATGTTTGAATTGCTGTTTCATTTGTTCTCGACCTTTCTGTAAAATTTTGCATTGAAAACGAACGAGGGTAGCGAAAAACGGCTTTCACGCTTTCCCGTTGCGGGAATTTTCGCAAAAAATACCGCTTTTAAACTATACCAAGGATATTATATCATATAAAAAAAACGATGTCAACAACAAAACGGCAAATTTTTTTGCGTTTTTTTGCGCTTTGCGGATAAAAGCAGGCAAAATTTGCGTTTTGGCGCGGACATGGTATAGCTTTTCTTTCTTTGCGGCGACGATTTTCGCGCACAAATCGCCGGAATCGACATAAACTGGTAGCAGGGAAAAGGAAATTTTCCCCTTTACCAATTTGCATGGAGGATTACCGGTTTATGAATAACAACTGCTTGTGCAATCTGCTGGACAACAACTGGGTCTGGCTCGTCATCCTGGCGCTCATTTTCGTTTGCAACTGCTGCAACGGCTGATATTTTCCAATGCGGCAAAGGGGGCTTCTCCAAACAAGGGGAAGCCCCCTTGTTTTAAGGGAGAGGAAAGAGGGAAGAGTGAAAAAGTGAAAAAATTTTTGAAAACGGTGGAAATAGGGGGAAAAATATGTTATAATGAATTGATATGCCAAAACACGAAAAAGGAACAGATATGAAAGCCATTCTCTTTGATTTTGACGGCACGATCGCCGATACCATCCCCGTTTTGACCGAGGCCGTTAACACCACCATGGTGCTTCTCGGCTATCCGGCGCACCACACGGTGAAGGATTTTATCAACCACGGGGCGCGCGAACTCATCCGCGGCGCTATGCCCGAAGGCGTACGGGACGACGAGGAAAAGCTGGACGCAGCCCTCGCGCTTTACAAAAAATGCTACCGCCGCGTCTATTTGCACACCGAAAAGCCCTACGCCGGCATTTACGAGGTCATGGCGAAGGTGCGGCCCTATGCGCGCGTGGGCATTCTTTCCAACAAGCCCGACGAAATGACGCAGGGGCTTGCGCGCCGGCTGTTCCCGAACGGCGAGATTGACGCGGTGGTCGGTTTTGAGGAAGGAAAACCCGGAAAACCCGACCCCTATCTGCCCGAAAAAATTGCGGGGCTGTTGGGCGTTCCCCTTTGTAACTGTCTGCTCGTCGGCGACAGCGACGTGGACGTTCAAACCGCGAAAAACGCCGGTATGGCGTTCGTTGGCGCGGGCTGGGGCTTTCTCGGCGCCAAGGCCCTGTACGCCGCCGGCGCCGACCGCGTTGCCCCAACGCCGGGCGACCTTTGGAGCGAAATTGAAAAGTTTATTCAATAAAGGAGAGCGAAAAAATGATCAAGTTGGAACGCACGCAGGTCATGAATTTTGAAAACGCCCTTCGCGGCGCGCGCAACCCCTTGAACAGCTGGGCAAGGGGCGACAGCGGCTACGACGAAGGCGGCAACTACGTCCTCGGCCCGAACGATCTGGATCTTGCCGTCCGTTTGGCAAAAGCCGGCAGCGACCACCGCAAATACCTTCGCATGGTCTTCGTTTCGGTGGATATTACCGCGCCGCTTTACTGGTGGAAGGAATTTGACACCTACAAGGTGGGCACCGTTGCAAACTCCTGCTCCACCATGCACAAAATTCACGCCGCCCCTTTCACGCGCGACGATTTTTCCCACGACCGTATGGACGCGGGCGCGCTCGCCGTTCTGGACGCCGTGATCGCCTATCTCGAAGGCGAACGCCAAAAGTTTTTGGCCGATAAATCGGACAAGCAGGCATGGCACAACATGATCCAAACGCTTCCCTCTTCCTATAATCAAATGCGCACCGTAACGCTGAATTACGAGGTGCTCACCAATATGTACTACGCCCGCAGAAACCACAAACTTGCCGAATGGCACACCCTTTGCGAATGGATCGAGTCGCTCCCCTACGCGAAAGAGCTGATCTGCACGCGCGACGAGGAGCGATAAGATTTTATGGAAGAAAACAAACAAATCCCCGCCACCGACCGGCGGCTGACTTTGCCGAGCGAGGTCGTTTGGCTGTTTGCGCTGGTACTCATGGCGTTTTCGGTTTGCATGACCGTTTCGGCCGGCCTGGGCGTTTCCATGATCGTTTGCCCGGCCTATCTCGTCAGCGAAAAGCTCTCCTTTCTCACCTTCGGGCAGGCGGAATACATCTTGCAGGGCGTTCTGTTCGTTGCTCTTTGCGTTGCCGTGCGGCGGTTCAAGCCCGTTTACCTTTCCGCGTTCCTCTGCTGCCTGCTTTACGGGCTGGTGCTGGACGTTTTTCAGCGGTTCATTCCGTTGTTCAACGCGGCGCAAACGCCGCCGGAAAGCTTGCACATGGCCGCGCGGATCGCGCTTCTCGCCGGCGGCATGGTGCTTACCTCAATTTCCGTGACCCTGTTTTTCAAATGCTACCTTTACGCGCAGGTGTACGACTTTTTCGTAATTGCCATTGTTTCGCGCTACAAGCTGAAAGCGGGACTGACCAAAACGATTTTCGACGCTTCCTTCCTCCTCCTTTCGCTTGTTCTTTCGTTCGCGCTGTTCGGCTCCCTCGTGGGCATTGGCTGGGGTACCCTTGCCATGACGCTTTGCAACGGCGCGCTCATCGGCCTGTTTTCCAAGGTTTTTGATAAATTCTTCGTTGCCAAACCGCTCTTTCCCAAATTTGCACAGTGGTTTGAGATATAAATGAGAAGAAGGTCGCGAGGGGGAGAAAACTTTTTTGCAAAAAACCTTTCTC
>JBGUNW010000039.1:0-14475 GCA_045117555.1 Eubacteriales bacterium | reverse complement strand
ATCAGGTCAAACTGCGCCAGAATGGTCATTACGGTAAGCAAACCGAGCAGAACCGTACCGATCATAATGCCAGCAACCAGCGCCGGGCGGAGATCGGTGCGAAACAAATTCTTTTTCATTCCTTGTGAATTTTGCATTTGGGATTCTCCTTATGCGAAATTTCAAATATATTTTTTCTAAAAATCTATAATACTACATTATAGAAGTATACCACATTTTAAAAAGTTTGTAAACACTTTTACGTACTTTTTACCAATATTTAACAGTTTTTTAACACACTTTACGGTACTTCTTTTAAAAAACGGCCAATCAAAAAGAAAAAATATCCGAAAATCTATTTTCCGGACAATTTATTTGATTTATAATATAACCAAATCCTGTATTTGACAGAAAGGGACAAAAAATGATTCGATTCGGAACGGGCGGTTGGCGCGCCGTGATCGGCGACGACTTTACCAAAGAGAATATTCAGCGCGTGGCGCAAGGAATTGCCGATTTAATGGTTGAAGAAGGAAAAACGGATAAGCCGGTGATGATCGGCTACGACCGCCGCTTTCTTTCCCAAGAAACGGCAGGCTGGATTGCCGAGGTGTTGGCGGCAAACGGTGTGCAAATCCTGTTTATGCACCGCAGCGCGCCTACGCCGTTGGTGATGTTTACCGTAAAGGATTCGCAGCTCCACTACGGGATTGAGGTAACCGCAAGTCACAACCCCGCCATTTATAACGGCGTGAAACTGATCGTTGACGAAGGGCGGGACGCTCCGGTGGAATGCACCGCGCACCTGGAAGAGCTGATCGAGCGGGCAACCGTTCGATCCATGCCTTTTGCCGAGGCCGAAGCCGCCGGAAAAATCATCTTTTTAAAAGCCCCGTTCAATCGCTTTCTGGATTCTATTCTCTCCCGTTTGGACCTGAACGTGATCCGCGAGGCGGGCATTCGCCTGCTCTTTAACCCCATGCACGGTTCCGGCTCCTACCCCCTGACCGCCGTTTTGTACACCGCGCGCACGACGGTGGATTTAATGGACGCCAACCGCGACGCGTATTTCGGCGGCATGAACCCGGCGCCGGGATTGCACCAGCTGGGAATGCTGGCAAGCCGCGTGGTACAAGAGGGCTACGACATGGGCATTGCCATTGACGGCGACGGCGACCGCGTTGGGATCATTGACAAAAACGGCGCGTATATCGACGCCAACCAAATCCTCGTCATGCTCTACTACTACCTGCACGAATACCGCGGCTGGAAAGGCCCCGTGGTACGCAATCTTGCAACAACGCATATGCTGGACCTGGTTGCCGAATCCTTCGGCGAGGTTTGCTACGAAGTGCCGGTGGGATTTAAATACATTTCGGCAAAGCTGGACGAGAAGGATGCCGTTTTGGGCGGAGAATCCTCGGGTGGGCTGACCGTGCGCGGCCATATTTTCGGCAAGGATTCCATTTACGCCGCCGCGCTGTTCGTTGAAATGATCTGCGCGATCGGCAAAACGGCAACCGAGTTTTGGAATGACCTGACCGCGCGTTACGGAACGCACGTGATGGAGGAGGATAACCTGACTTTTCACCCCGACGACAAGCCGCGCATCAACAACTTGCTCATGGTGGAAAAGAAATTGCCCGACTTTGCGGGAAAAACGGTTGCGAAAGTGGGATACGAGGACGGCTGCAAGGTTTATTTTACCGACAACAGCTTTGTAATCTGCCGTTTTTCGGGCACCGAGCCGCTGCTCCGCATTTTTGCGGAGGATGCCACCGCCAAAGAGGCAAGAGCGTTGATCGACGCCATGAAACAATTTGTGCTGGGATAATTGAAAACAAAAAACGGGCGCAACCGATTTCGGTTGCGCCCGTTTTTTATATAAGGGTCAATGAATGGGCGTGCCTTCGGGAACGGCGTCGTCCACAAAAATCAGCTTGCAGCCGCAGGCGTTGTTGGTTGCGGCAAGCAGCATTCCGCAGGAATTGATATTGCAAATGCGGTTTGCTTTGAGGTTGGCAACAACGATGATCTTTTTGCCCACCAGCTGTTCGGGCGTGTAGTACGCTTTGATCGAGGACATGATGACCCGCTCGCCGATACCGTCCGAAAGTGTGAGCTTATAGCAGGAGTGCGATTTGCGCACCGCCTCGGCTTTCAGAATCTTGCAAACGCGCAGGTCAAGCTTATCAAAGTCATCCAGCGTGATCTGCTCTTTCACGGGCGGTACGGGGTCGGCTTCGCCAACAGGCGTTTCCGCCGGTGCGGCCGCTGCCGGTTCTTCCGCCGGTGCAGGTTGCGCTTTTGCGAGTGCCGCCGCTTTTTCCTCCTCGGTTTCGGGATAGGAGAAATCCAAAAGACCTACGTAGCGGGCGGGGTCGATCGCATAGAGGAACAGGTACAGGCGCGGGCCTTGATCCTTGCCGAGAAGAAGTTGGTAAACGGCCTTGAAAAACGCGCTTTGCAGGGGGCGCAGCTCCTTGGATTCGGCCAGCGCGGGATAAACCTTTTTGGGAATATCGTAAAGCGCGGTGTTCAGACCATCCAGGTCGTAGCCGCCTTTGCAAATGGTTTCATGCAGGAGGGCGACCGCCTGTTTTTCCTCGTCGGAAAGGGCGTTGTAAATATCCCACGCGCGATGGGTACGCAGGCGGTTGACCTGATCGGGCGCACATTGTTCCAGCCAGTAGCGAGCACGGTCAAGCCGGTCGGCAAACTGCGCATAGGTATAGGGGGTTCCGATTTTTTGGAACACCGTTTCCAGCATGGGAATATTGAAGTCTACGATCGAACCAAGCTGAACAAGCAGGCCCATCGGAACTGTGATGACATCTCTGCCCTCGACCGTGCAGTTATACATGATTGCCTGCGTTGCCTCGTTCGCACTTCCGGCACGGCAATCGGAAAGCATTTTGTCAAATTCGAAATACTGGCGCAAAATGCCGTCGTCAAAGCAGAAGTCAAACGCTTTCGTGGGCTCGGTTTTGGAATAGAGCCACAAAATGATCTCGGGCTGGTAGAGTTTGAGCAGGGTATCGGGGGTTAAATTGAGGCCGGTGGAACCGGACATTTTGCCGGTCATGCCCTTGATGCCGATAAATTCGTAACCCTGAAAGAGCGGCGGCTCGTAGCCGAAGATCTTTTTAGAAACCAGTTTGGCGTTGGAATAGGAGCCGGTGGGCGCGGCGTGATCCTTTCCGCCCGGCTCAAAATCCACCCCTTCGTGGCGCCAGCGCATGGGCCAATCCACCTTCCAGGAGAGTTTGCAGTTGTGATCGGTGCGGAAATCAAAGGTTCCGCTGTGGCCGCAACGGCAGGTGTAGGTTGCGGTGGTGCAATCCTCGGAAAGCGAGGTGATGGTGGTAAAATCGGTGCGGCACGCGGGGCAGAAAATGGTTGCCGGGTAGTAATTCGCCTTTTCGGCGTCGTGTTCGGCGCGCAGTTCCTCGGGCGATTTGTCGGGGTCTTTGGTCTTGAAAGAATCCAGAATTTCAAAAATATCGCCGCGGCGACGGAGCGCTTCCAGAATATCCTCGGTATAAGTCCCGGCACGGTAAAGGTCTGCCTGGTAGCGGCAATCCAGCTCAATGCCGAATTTTTTCATGGATTCCAGAAACTCGGCCTCAAAATGCTTGGCAAAGTTTTCGTGCGTTCCCCAAGGGTCGGGGATATCCACGTAGGGGCAACCGATATATTTGTCGTAGGAGTCGCCCACCACTTCGCGCACATTCGCGGGGATCTTGCGGCAGCGGTCGTATTCGTCCCAGGAGAACAAAAGGCGGGCTTTCTTTCCCTTCTTTTGCAGGGCGCGAACCACGAAATAAGAGGTTACTACGTCGCGGAAGTTTCCGATGTGGATCGAGCCGGAGGGACTGATGCCCGCGGCGCAAACGTACTCTTCTTTTTGGGGGTTGCGGTCAATCAACCGCTGTGCAATTTCTTCTGACCAGTGCATGGTGCTTCCTCTTTCCTGAAAAGATATCCATATTTTAGCATACGACAACCGTTTTGTCAACCGAAACGGCAAAAAAGCAAAGAAAAACGGCCCGCTCCGGACCGTTTTTCTCTTTTTTTCCGGCTTATGCCGACCGCAATGCGCGTTCCAGCCAGATCAGGCCCATGGAAAACGCGTCGGTCAAGCCCTTTTTGTTGCCCTGCATAATGATTTTGTTGGGGTCCTTGGAATCAATGACCTGCACCAAAATATTTTCGGGCGCGCCGGTTTCTTTGTTATAAGAGAAAATTTCCAGAATGAGAATACATTTTTCGGTCATATCGCCGTAGCAAATGGTGTCGCCTTCGCGCACCAGCGGCTTGCCGAGGTATTCCAAATATTTGCCGCTGACCAGCGGCCGTTTATCCTCTGCCATGTCTGCCTCCTTATGGGGTTTATCAAACTGGTAATATTATAGCATTCTTTTTTTTGCTTGTCAAGTGTCGGCGCGTTCATTTTCCGCTTTTGACGCAACAACGGGGTTTTGCCGCAAAAGTTCGGCCGGCGCCGCCGGACGCGGCAGGCAGAGTGCATAGAGCGACGTCGCCTTTTTTGCAAGCTCGGATTGCCGCCTTGCCGCCGGAAAATCGGGTACACCGGAGTTTGCCGTTACCACCGGGAGATCAGCCGTTTTGCGCACCGAGGAAAGAAATGCTCTGCCCCGCTCGTTTGCCGCCAGCATACGCGTATAGGCGGGCAGCGCCGAAAGGTCCTCTTTCCGCACGCCCGTTAAAAGGAACAGCAATGCGCGGCGCAATCTTGCGTTCGTATATTTTTTGGTTGCCGCAAGCGAGAAAAGCGAATCCAAATCCGCCGCCTCGTTTGCCGCGGTTTGCAGGCGGTTGCCAACGCCCCCGCCCGCCTCGGCAATGGTTTCAAAAATGGTGGAGTCGGCTTGCCGCAGGCCCCAAAGAATGGCCGGAGAGGCGAAGTTCATGCTTGCCGGAAATCGACCGGCATCTTGCTCCCTTTGAATGATTTTTTGCTCAAAATCAGGTAAAAGCGCGGCAATGGTATCGGTTTTTCCATCAAAAACGGCTTTGCGGAGCGCGGCGGCGGAGGGGACGCTTTGCGCGTTCAGGGCAAGATCGCGATCGTCATTTCCCACTCTTTGAATGGCATGCGGAATTAAGTTCGTTTCCTGTTCTTCAATGGCGCGCAGATAGGCAACGGCCAGAATATCGTTGGGAGAAAGCGGCTCCGAAAGCCCGCAAAAAGTGGCAAGCAACTGGAAATAGAGCGCCGCCGTTCCGGTATTCCCCTCGCCCGAGCGTTTGGCATATTCGGCGCGGAACGCCGGACTTTGCGCCGTACGCGCAAGACGGAAAAGCAGATCGCAATCGCCGCTCTCGCTGCCGAACCAAAGGTCGGTCACCCCCAAACGCGAAAGAACCGAAACGCCCGCGGCGGCAAATGCTTCGGCGCCCGCCGCCGCATAGGGAAACGGAAACTCCAATACGAGGTCGGCGCCCATGCCCAAAAGGATTTCGGCGCGCGCCGCGGGCGAGAGAATTGCCGCCTCGCCGCGCTGAACGAATTGCCCGCTCATCAAGCAGATCACGCAGTCGGATTCCTTTTTGACCCGCTCCAAAAGATATGCGTGCCCCGCGTGCGGCGGGTTGCATTCACAAATCACGGCTCCGATTTTCAAGGGCGTTGCCCTCCTTATTGATCATTTTTTCGCACATTTATTATAGCATGGAAAAATCCAACTGTCAACGCAACCGCTCCGAAAAAAACGACGAAGACAAAAAAACAGAAAAAAACTATTGACAAAACCCGGAAAAACCGTTATAATAATTCTTGTCGCGTTTGAAGAAGGACGAAAGCGAGGTGGGCACATGATACTGGATATGCGACCCATGCTTCGCGGCGAGGTTGACCGTATTGCGATCGACTTTCCTTTTTCGCCCCGCCTGCCCGAAGGCGTTGAGCCGGACGGAGAGGCCCGCGTGAGCGGTGAAGTGACCGACAGCGCGGGTTATATGCGCCTGCGGCTCTCGGCCGAAGTTCCCTTTTGCGGTTTTTGCGCGCGTTGTTTGGACCCGGTAAGCGATACGTGTACCGTAGAACTGGAACGCACCGTTGCCGCCGAAGGAACGCTGACCAAAGAGCAGTTGGAAGAAAACGTTGACGAATACGCCGTTATTCAAAACGGCCTGTTGGATTTGGACGAACTGATCGGCGAGGAGATTTTTTTGACCTTTCCGATGCGCGTTCTCTGCTCGCCCGATTGCCCGGGGCTTTGCCCCAAATGCGGCAAGCCGCTGAAAAGCGGGGCCTGCGGCTGCAAAACGCGCGAGATCGACCCCCGGTTGGCGGTTCTTGCAAACTACGAATGGGCAAAGGACGAGGACGGCAAATCCTGAAAAGAAAAAGTAAATCGGCTTCGCGCCCGCATGGGTGCGGAAATAAAAGAGGAGGTGTAAGACATGGCAGTACCGAAGAAGAAGGTTTCCAAAGCGCGCAGAGATAAAAGACGCTCCCAAAACAGCAAGCTGACTCTGCCGGGCGTTGCGAAATGCTCCAACCCCGCCTGCGACGCTTATGTGAAGAACCACTGCGTTTGCAAAGTTTGCGGATTTTACAACGGAAAAAAGGTTCTGGATGTCAAGGCGGACAAGAAAAAGGCCTGACCTCACAAACCAACAAAAAAACGCTTTTGTCAACCGGCAAAAGCGTTTTTTGTTTGCAATTTTTATTTGACCCCGGTGTGGCCGAAGCCGCCGGCGCCGCGCTCGGTTTCGTCCAGCGTTTCGGAAACCAGAAAATCGGCATGCTCCACCGGCAAAAAGAACATTTGGGCAATGCGGTCGCCGCGCGCGACGGTGAACGGCTCCTCGCCGTGGTTGATGATCCCCACGCAAATTTCGCCGCGATAATCCGAATCGATCACGCCGATGCTGTTGGAAAGCGTGACCCCTTTTTTTACGCCAAGACCGCTCCTGCCGGCCACAATGGCAACCACGCCCTCGCTCTCGGGCGAAATGGCAAGCCCGGTGGGGATCAGCGCGCGTTCTCCCGGTGCAAGCGTGATCGTTTTTCCTTCGTCCAACGCCGCGCGCAGATCGACCGCGGCGGCGCCGGGCGTGGCGTATTCGGGCGCGGTCATGCCGCGCGAGAGTTTCAGTTTAACGTTCATATGTTTCTCCTTTATTTTGTTCCTCACTGAATAAATGCAATCTCTTTTTGCTCCAAAGTTTTAGGACAATCATCCATGCCAAAATCGATAACAAAAGGAAAGGAATGTCAACAGTCAGGATTACAAGAATGGAATTAGGAAAACTTTGCAAAAGGTTTTTGTCGAAATAGAGTAGGTTGATTACGCCGAACAAACGCGGCAGGATAACAGGCCAAACGGCAAATCCCACAAAATTATACCAAAACATCGGGTTTTTAACGGTGTAAAGAAAAGCAGATTTCAATTTCCATTTCTCGCCCCCGAGCGAACGCAAATAATTCACTTTATGAATGGGGGCGGTAATCAGCAAATGAACGGTACAAACGATCGTCATTGCAAGATACAGAACGATTGTTTTCCAAAGGTATTCGGCTTTGCTTTCAGCTGGAACAAAAAAACGCAACGGCACCATAATGATAAAAAGAATCAATAAACTTGATAAGAAATAACTCCAAAAAAGCGCCACGGAATTAAGCAGAAATCGGATAATCTTTTTCATGAATCGCATCCCCCCTCCTTTTTCTGCTTTTTGGCGCTTCCCTGCGATATGGTGCAGGTTTTATTTTTGGCGCATTTGCGCAATCTTTGTCTCGTCCGGGGTCACCACGCAGGACCAGTTGGTGTGGTAGATCACAAGCCCCGGTTTGGCGTTTGCCGGCTTGCGCAGATTTTTGACAAGGGTGTAATCCACCTCTACGCTTCCGCTATCGGCGCTCGAATAGAACGCGGCGATCTCGGCGGCCTCGGTAAAATCGCGTTCGGGCGGCTCCTCGCCCTCGGCAAGCAGCACCACGTGGGAGCCGGGGCGGTTTTTGGCATGAAACCAGTAGTCGGTCTTTCCGGCCAGCTTATGGGTAATATATTCGTTTTGCAAATTGTTTTTGCCACAAAGCACGCGGTAGCCGCCGGATGTGCGGAATTCGGCAACGACCGGCGCCGGCTGCTTTTTGGGGGCGGCGTACCGCTTCATTCGCGAGGCAAATCCCGCGCGATACAGTTCCTCGCGCACTTCGGCAAGGTCGGCGGCTGTTTCGGCATGGTCAAGCGAGGCGCGCACCGTGGCAAGATAGGCAAGCTCCTCCTCGCCCAGCGCGATCTGCCGGGTGAGTTCCACGCGCGCGGTTTTGCTCTTATTATACTTTTTGTAAAACCGCTGGGCGTTTGCCGCAGGGGTCAGGCGGGGGTCCAGCTCCACCGCGCAAACCCCGAAACTGCCGTCCGGGCGGTAATCGGAATAGTCGGTCAGTTCGGCGCGCGAAGCGCCCGCGCGAATGGCGTGCAGGTTGGATGTGATCAGGTCGGCCTGCTTTTTGTAAAGTTCGCCTTTTTCGCATTCGGCAAGCTCGGCGCGCTGCAAGTTCAATTTTTTGGAGATTCTCGCCTCGGCGTTTCCGAGCAAATGCAGAATATCGGCGGCGCGGCGGCGAATGTTTTCGGCTCTGTCGCGGGCGCCGAAAAAAGCGTCCAAAAGTTCGCCCGCGGAGGAAAAGGGTTTGATTTCATAGCCCGTATACTGCGTAAGCGGCAAAAAAGCGTACTCCACGGGTGCGCCGGCATCCAGCACCATACAGGGGGAAAAGCGTTCCTCACGAACGGCGCTCATCATTTCAAAAAAAACCGTTTTCAGCGCTTCGGAACGGCACCGGGAAACCGGCGCGTCCACGCTTCCCGTTGCGCGAAAGACAATCTCGCGCGCCACGGCGGCGGAAATACCCAAAAAAGTTGCGAGAATCCATTTTTCGGCCTTACCGTCGGGCGGCGCGGCCGAGAACAGAGCTTCAAAGTCCGGCTTTGACACGGTGGTGGGGTCGGTTTTTTCCTGCGGCGGGGGAAGCTCGTAGATCATACCCGGCAACACCTGCCGGCGGGAGGAAGTAGAAAAATCCACCGGGTTGAGCACCGACATAATTTTATCGTTTTCGTCGGTAAAAATCAGGTTGCTGTACTTGCCCATGATCTCGCAATACAAACGGCGCGCAACGGGAAAGCCCATTTCGTCGCGAGCGTCAAATTCCAGCACCGCCACCCGCTCGAAACCGAGTTGGCGCACGCCCGAGAGCTTTGCCCCCTGCAAATGCTTGCGCAAAAGCATACAGAGCATGGGCGGTACGGCGGGGTTCTCTTTTGGAATTTCCGAAAAGCCGACGCGCGGATGGTTGGCGCCGGCGTTGATCAGCAGACGTTTTCCCCCTTCGGACAAGCGGAGGGAAAGCAAAATTTCATCCCGCGCGGGCATAAACACACGTTCCACGCGCGCGCCGACGGCCGTTTTTCGGATTTCGGAAAGCGTGCACGCAAGCATTCCGGCGTCAAAAGCCATGTCTTTTTCCCCCTTTTTTCGTCCTTCCGATCGTAAATTTCATATAAATTATATCATGACCTTGCAAAAAAAGCAAGGGTATGTTATAATAATGGAGTATTCTTTTTTCGCCTTTGTATTTGAGCAGAAAGGAAGGCATTTTGGAATGAAAAAAACCGTGATCGGCATTGACGTTGGCGGAACCACCACCAAGATCGTCGGCTTTCAGAAACCGGATGGTGAAAAACCGCAAATCATTGCCCCGCAATTTGTAAAAGCGACCGACCCGTTGACCTCGGTTTACGGCGCGTTCGGCAAGTTTACCTCGCAAAACGGGTTGGAACTTGCCGATATTGACCGCATTCTGGTGACCGGCGCGGGCTCCTCGTTCCTGACAAAACCGATTTATGACCTGAACTGCAAAACCGTACCCGAATTTACCTGCATTGGGGTCGGCGGGCTTTGGCTTTCGGGACTGAACGACGCGATTGTGGTGAGCTTGGGAACGGGAACGGCGCTGATCCACGCCCGCTACGACGGCAAAAAGCCGGTTACCGAATATTTAGGCGGCACCGGCATGGGCGGCGGCACGCTGGTGGGACTTTGCCGCAAGCTTTTGGGCGTTGACAACATTGAGCACATTGAACAGCTTGCAAAGGACGGCGACCTTGCCAACATTGACCTGCGGATCAAAGACATTTCGCGCAGCCACCTGTATGACGGAATCAACGAAAACCTGACCGCCGCAAACTTCGGCAACGTTTCCGACCTTGCAACGCCCGCCGATATGGCGCTCGGCGTTGCCAACATGATTGCCGAAACGGTTGCCATGCTTTCCATTTTCGCGGCGCGCGCCAACAACATTCGGGATATTGTGTTGACCGGCAATCTGACCTCGATCGTTCCGATTCAAAACGCGTTCACCAATCTTTCCGAGAGTTTTGGCGTTAACTTCCATATTCCCGACAACGCGCAGTTCGGCACCGTGATCGGCGCGGCGCTTTCGGAAATGAACGATTGAAACATAAAAAAACCGGGAGGGGGTTAGGCGTTCCCTATAAGGGATTTTTAGGCAATATAAAAGACTAACGAACACCTTTCGTTAGTCTTTCTTTTTTATCCCGCAAAAGCACACGACTTTGCTTGCAAAGTATAGTGTGCTAAACTTTTGAAAATTTTCCCACAAAATTAACAACTCGATAAATTGGAATTTGTCGCGCTCTGTTTTATAACCGAAAAGTTTTCGTCGCAATCGTTTCTCTAAAGGCTTTATCGTGTTCGACAAAAATCATCGTAGGCGAAAATTCTTTTATGAGCTGCTCAATCTGCATACGAGAATACACATCAATAAAGTTAAGTGGCTCATCCCATATGTACAGATGCGCTTGCTCACAGAGGCTTTTCGCTATCAAAACTTTTTTCTTTTGACCGCCTGAAAAATCTTGTATATCTTTTTCAAACTGTACGCGCTCAAAGTCCATTTTCCGCAGAATTGCTTTGAATAAACTTTCATCTATATGGTTTTCTTCAGCGAAAGCTGATAAACTCCCTTGTAGATGTGAGGTGTCCTGCGGCACATAGGATATGATAAGTCCCGATGCAAGCTGTATCGTACCTGTATGCTCGATTGGCTCACCGATTATAAGTTTAAGCAAACTGCTTTTTCCGCTTCCGTTTCTACCGTCAAGGACAACTCTATCTCCTTGCCGTATTGTAAATGAAACGGGTTCGCATATCGCATTTCCGTCATAACAAACAGAAACATCAGAAAGGGTAACGAGTGTTTCTGCGTGATACATCAACGTAGTGAGCTTCAAATTCTCGGCAGTTTCGATGTTTTTTAGAAGCCCTGATTTCTGCTCAATAGCTTGCAGTTGCCTTGCTTCGATTGCTTTTGACCGTTTCATCATCTTTGCTGCTTTATGCCCGACATAACCCTTGTCGGCTGCTCCTTTTTTCGATGCTTCTACACGATCAGACCACACCGCAGAGCGTTTCGCCGATTGTTGTAATCGAGCAATATCCTTTTGTAAGCGTTCATTTTGTTCGAGTTCAAATTCTTGTTGACGTTCAAAGTTCTCCATCCAAGACGAAAAATTTCCGCTTTGTACTTCAATGCTTGCTCTATTCAGCGACAAAATATGGTCAACACATCCATCCAAGAAGGCACGGTCGTGAGATACGAGTATAAAGCCTTTTTTCTTTTTTAAATATGCTGATACCATTTCACGAGCGTGAACGTCTAAATGGTTCGTTGGCTCGTCAATCAAAAGAAAATGTCCTTCGTTGCAAAATAAAGCCGCTAACAGTATCTTTGTCTGCTCACCGTTTGATAGAGTTTCAAATGGACGGTAAAGCACATCTGCCTCCACATCCAAGTAAGACAGTTCTCGCATTAACTCCCATTCCTCTGCCGCAGGGGCGATTTCAGAGAAAATTTCACACGTAAGCTTCGCTTTATCCGATACGGGATATGGAAAATAATCGAACTGCACGGATGCGTGAATTTTACCGCTATACTCATACTTTCCGAGCAAAAGATTTAACAGCGTTGTTTTTCCTCTGCCGTTTCTTCCCACAAAGCCGAGCTTCCAATCGGTATCAATTTGAAAGCTTATGTTTTCAAAAACATTATCATAACTCGTTGGATAGGAAAACGTAAGATTTTCTATTTTAATCATTGACATAAACTAAATCCTCCTTTGCATGGCTTAATAAATACAAGGTCGGCGTTTCGGTGATATTTCACTCCGTATAGATTTCACCGTTTTATACCGACACTATACGGAGTAAATCATGTGTAACAATCATTTCTTCTGCTTTCATGGGTAGCACCTCCTAAAAATTATTTGTTGTTTTCATCAAATTCTTATTTATCGATGAGTTGATTATAACATAAAATTAACTTTAATTCAATCTGTTTTATGTGGGTAAAAGAAAACTCGACTTATTGAAAGTCGAGTTTTATAAAATATTCAATTAAAATCCCTAAGAGTGACGCCCTTTTCCCTTCCGGTTTTTTCTTTTTCCTTTTTTATTGCGCCGCGTCAACGATCGCCGCAAACTTTTCGGGCACCAGCGAAGCTCCGCCGATCAGTCCTCCGTCTACGTTCGGCTTGGCAAGCAGCTCGGCGGCGTTCTTTTCGTTCATGGAGCCGCCGTACTGAATGGTGGTTTCCTCGGCGACCTTCTCGCCGTACATGGAAGCCAGCGTTTTACGGATCACGCCGCAGGTCTCCTCGGCCTGCTCCGGCGTTGCGGTAAGTCCCGTTCCGATCGCCCAGACCGGCTCGTAAGCGATGATGATATTCTTCATTTCGTCGGCGGCAATATCTTTTAGATCCAGCTTGGTCTGCATGGCAACCACCTCGTTGGTGATGCCGGAGAGCCGCTGATCCTTGACCTCGCCCAGGCAAAGAATGACCTTCATGCCGGCGGCAAGCGCCGCTTTGGTGCGCAGGTTGACGGTTTCGTCGGTTTCGCCGAAATATTGGCGGCGCTCCGAGTGACCGATGATCACGTATTCCACGCCGCATTCGGTCAGCATTTTTGCCGAAACCTCGCCGGTATAGGCGCCTTTTTCGGCAAAGTGGACGTTTTCGGCGCCAATTTTAATGTTGCTCCCTTTGGCGGCTTCCTGCGCGGCGGCAATGGTCACGTAAGGGGCGCAAAAAATAATATCGCAACCATTTTTACCGGCAACCAGCGGCTTGACCGCACCGATGAACGCCTTTGCCTCGGAGGGCGTAAAATTCATTTTCCAGTTTCCGGCAATGACTGTTCTTCTCATTTGTTTTCTCCTTTTTCGACCGGCTCTTATTTATCCTGCAAGCAGGCAATGCCGGGAAGTTCCAACCCTTCCAAAAATTCGAGCGACGCGCCGCCGCCGGTGGAAATATGCGTCATTTTGGGGCCGTAGCCGAGCCGCTCGACCGCCTCGGCAGAGTCGCCGCCGCCGATAATGGAAACCGCGCCGCAGTTTGCAACCGCTTCGGCAACCGCTTCGGTTCCGGCGGCAAAGTTCTTCCATTCGGAAACGCCCATGGGGCCGTTCCAAACCACGGTGCCCGCGCCTTGAATGGTCTTTGCGAACAGCTCGCGGGTAACGGGGCCGATGTCAAGGCCCATCCAGCCGTCGGGAATGGCATTGGAGTAAATGCGCATGAACACGGTGTTCTCGTTATAATCGCGGCCGATCACGTTATCTACGGGCAACAGGAAATTGACGCCCTTATCCCTTGCCTTTTGCATGATCTCTTTGGCAAGGTCGATCTTGTCGGTTTCGCAAATGGAGGTTCCGTAGGTGTAGCCCTTTGCGGCAAAGAAGGTGTAGGCCATACCGCCGCCGATGATGAGTGTATCGCATTTTTCGATCAGACTGTTGATGACGCCGATCTTATCCGAAACCTTCGCGCCGCCCAGAATGGCAACGAAGGGACGGGCCGGATCTTCCAGCGCCTTGCCCATAATGCTGATCTCTTTCTGGATCAAGTAGCCGCAAACGGCGGGCAAATAGTCGGCAACGCCGGCCGTGGAGGCATGGGCGCGGTGCGCGGTTCCGAACGCGTCGTTCACAAAGAGTCCGCCCTCGCCGGCAAGGTCGGCAAGCGCCTTGGCAAACGCGGGATCGTTCTTGGTTTCGCGAGCGTCAAAACGAACGTTTTCAAGAAGAACGCAGGTGCCGTCCTTCATGGCGGCGATCTTCGCCTTGGCATCCTCGCCGATGATATCGGTTGCGAAAACAACCTTGCCTCCCAACTCTTCGTTCAGGCGGTCGGCTACCGGTTTGAGGGTGAATTTGACGGGATCATTTTTGAGCGCCTTTGCTTTCAGCTCGGCCGCAGCGGCCTCTCTCTCGGCTTCGGGCATAGCGTCAATCTTCTTCTGCTCTTTCTTATCCAGCTTGAAGTTGGGGGTGAAAATGGCGTGCGGCTTGCCCATGTGGGAAGAAAGAATTACTTTCGCCCCTCTTTCCATCAGATATTTGATGGTGGGAAGCGCGCCGACGATACGCTTATC
>JBGUNW010000038.1:0-3966 GCA_045117555.1 Eubacteriales bacterium | reverse complement strand
ATTTGGGATTTTGCGTGATTCCGCTTTTTTTCGGAAACACTACTGCCAACGGATTTTGCGCCGCTTTGGGGGACGGACGAACTCCGTTTTTGGCATTTCCCCCCTTTATTTTTCCCGAAAGGAGTCCTTTTGCCATGATGATTATGGATCGGATCGCGTTGATCCTCGTTGTGATCGGCGCGCTGAACTGGGGCAGCATCGGCTTGTTCCAATTCGACCTGGTGGCGCGTATTTGCGGCGGTTCTTCTACCCTTCTGGCGCGCATTATCTACACCGTGGTCGCGCTTGCGGGACTTTGGTGCATCTCGCTGATCTTCCGCGCCCGCGAATCCTACTCGAACGCGCTCGACGATTGAGCGAACACCCGCAGAAAAAGACCGGAAAACCGCCTGTTTGGGCGGGTTCTCCGGTCTTATTGTTTTTATTGAATGGCGCGGCATTCCAGATAGAAGCGTTTATCCTGCGCGCGGCCCATGGAAAAGGTTTTGCGCGGAAGCGCACCATCGTAAAGCACGGTGCGGAACAGTTCGTCCTTTTCCATACCGGCAAACAAAAATCCCACGTTGCCGTCGCCCTCGGCCACCAGCCGACGGACGGGATCGGTGCCATGAATGTAATCCACGCGCACACCGGGGTGATTCTTTAGGTATTCGTCCAGAAAAACCTGCACCGTCCCCACGGGAAGCTGCTTTTCGGGCGTGGGAATCTCTACCGTTTGCTCGTCTTTTCCGCAAAGAACGGTCACCGTTTGCGGCTTTGCGCTGCCGTTCAGCCCGGATACGGAAGCGCGGAAGGAAGCGATCAGGTCTTTCGGGTCGGCGCCGAACACCACGCGGTAGATCGGCTCAAACTCCAAATCGTCGTCGTGCAGATTGTTGACTTCGCAAAGCGCGTATCTTGCCGGGTGCGAGCGCGCCGCCGGGCCGATTTGCGCCTTGATCTCCTCGTAGTACGCTTTTGCCGAAGCCAGCGAATGGTTGCCGTCGCCCACCGCAAAGAGCAGCGGGGCAAGATCGGCGCCGCCGTACTTTTTTTCCATGGCCGCAGGGGTGATCAGCCCGGCAAGCGCCGAAAGAACATCCTGCTGTTTTCCCTTGGAAAGCGCGTAGCCGCAAACGTGACCGCCGCCCGCCATCAGGTCAAAGTCGTAGAGCTTTTCGGAAAGAGTACCCGCCAGCGGTTCAATCACCGTTTTTTGCGGATCGTCGATCAAAAGCAGAACGTGCGGCATTTCCAGCGGTGCGCCGCGACGCACGGCAACGCGGGGCGGAATGCGCTCCAAAACCGTTCCCTCGGTGGCGCGAACGGGCGAGGTTGAGCCCTTGTGATAATCGTAAGCTTCCAGATCAACCGCGCCGATCAACCCCCGGCGAACCTTGCCGCCTTCCAGCGTTCGTTCCAGATAGATCATGCAATCCTTATGCGCCCGCAAAACGTTTTGCAGGGCGTTTTTCATTTCGGCGTGGATCTTTTCAATGCGTTCGCCGTCGTTCTTGCCCAGGTAAATTTCGGGCAGCATCAGCCGCAGGGTGGATGGCGCTTCGCCCACAAAAGATTCGGCGGTTTTCCAATAATCGGGGTCGCTGGTGTACTGATCGCAGGCCACCGCCGCCCAGCGCGTTCCGTCCACACGGGCAAAATCGGGCAGCAGAATGTCGGCAGATTTAAAAATCGTTTCCATATCGGTTCTCCTTTTTGTAAAATCCGTTTTCATTTTACCATATCTCCATAAAGGATGTCAATAATAAAGCAATTATTTGTGATCCCGCATTGACATTTTTTCATTTTATGTTATAATGAAATCAAATCAAAATAACCGCTTGGAGGTAGTTATGCCGCTGATTGATACCAAACTCAATTTTTCCATCTCGAAGGAGCGCGAACTTGCGCTCAAAACCAAACTGGGCGAAGCGATCGCCCTGTTGCCCGGCAAAAGCGAGCAATGGCTGATGCTGAATTTTGAGGAGAACTGCCGCCTTTGGTTTGCCGGCAAAAACGACGCCCCCATGGCAATGGTGGAAGTGGAAATTTTCGGCAAAGCGGCTCCCGCCGATTGCGAAGCCCTCACCGCGCGCATTTGCGAGCTGTTTGCAGCCGAGCTGGGCATTGCGCCCGACCATACCTACGTGAACTACACGTTCAGCACCGCATGGGGCTGGAACGGCAGGAATTTTTAACCCCTTCCCCGCGGGAAAACGAAAAAAGGCAGAAGAACGATGGCATACTTAAACGATATTGAAATTGCGCAGGCATGCAAACTGCGCCCCATTACCGAAATTGCCGCGAAGGTGGAAATTCCGGACGATTGTTTGGAACCCTATGGAAAATACAAGGCAAAAGTAGACCGCTCGCTTTTGGAAACATCACAAAGAAAGAACGGAAAGCTGATTCTGGTCACCGCCATTACCCCCACCCCCGCGGGCGAGGGAAAGACGACCACCACCATCGGTCTTGCCGACGGCCTGCGCCGCATTGGTAAACGGTCGGTCGTTGCGCTCCGCGAGCCCTCGCTGGGGCCGGTCTTCGGTGTCAAGGGCGGCGCCGCCGGCGGCGGCTACGCGCAGGTGGTGCCCATGGAGGACATTAACCTGCACTTCACCGGCGATTTCCATGCCATCGGTGCGGCAAACAACCTGCTTGCCGCCATGCTGGATAACCACATTCAGCAGGGCAACGCGCTTGGTATTGACCCCCGCCGCATTACATGGAAACGCTGCGTGGATATGAACGACCGCCAGCTCCGCTTTTTGGTGGACGGGTTGGGCGGCAAAGCCAACGGAACGCCCCGCGAGGACGGTTTTGACATTACCGTTGCCTCCGAAATTATGGCGGTGTTCTGCCTTGCCTCCTCCATTGCCGACCTGAAAGAGCGGCTCGGCAGGATCGTTGTGGGCTATACCTATGCGGGCAAGCCGGTCACCGCGGGCGACCTGAAAGCGGTCGGCGCAATGGCGGCGCTCCTGAAAGACGCGCTCAACCCCAACCTAGTGCAAACGCTGGAAGGCACGCCCGCGTTCGTGCACGGCGGCCCGTTTGCCAACATTGCCCACGGCTGCAACTCGGTCATCGCCACGCGCATGGCCATGAAACTGGGCGATTACGCCGTGACCGAGGCGGGATTCGGCGCCGATTTGGGAGCCGAGAAGTTTTTGGACATTAAATGCCGCATGGCCGGGCTCCGCCCCGACGCGGTTGTGGTGGTTGCCACCGTCCGCGCCCTGAAAATGCACGGCGGGCTCCCCAAAACCGAGCTGGGGACCGAGAATCTCGCCGCGCTGGAAAAAGGCCTGCCCAACCTGTTACGCCACGTTTCCAATATGAAAAACACCTATGGGCTTCCCTGCGTGGTCGCCGTGAACCGTTTCCCCACCGACACCGACCGGGAGATTGATTTGGTGATTGCCAAGTGCCGCGAGTTGGGCGTAAACGTCAAGCTCTCCACCGTTTGGGCAAACGGCGGCGCGGGCGGCACCGAACTTGCCGAGGAAGTGGTGCGGCTTTGCGAGGCCGAAAATCACTTCCGGTTCAGCTACGAAAGCAACACCACCATTGAGGAAAAGCTCCACGCCATTGCCACCAAGGTTTACGGCGGCTCCGGCGTTACCATTCTGCCCGCCGCCAAAAAGCAAATGGACGAGCTGACCGCCCTGGGCTTTGGCAACCTGCCCGTTTGCGTTGCCAAAACGCAGTACAGCTTTTCGGACGACCCCGCAAAACTCGGCGCGCCCGAAAACTTTACCATTACCGTGCGAAATATCAAGGTCAGCGCGGGCGCGGGCTTTCTCGTTGCCCTGACCGGCGATATTATGACCATGCCCGGCCTGCCCAAATCTCCCGCCGCCGAACGCATTGACGTTACCGACGACGGAAAAATTACGGGGCTGTTTTAAATGAATGGTTATGCAGGGGGCGGGGGTCTTTTTTTTTAACAAAAACGGGGCCCCCCCCCCCCCCCCCCCCCCCCCC
>JBGUNW010000037.1:0-5165 GCA_045117555.1 Eubacteriales bacterium | reverse complement strand
TCGACTTTGACCTTGCATTTAATAGCATTACAGAGGGTGCTGTTTCAGTAAGCGCGCAGGGCGTACCGTCATTTACTAAGGGTACATTTACTAAGACATCAAGCGGTTACACATTCGTTCCCGACGGAACAGAAAGCGAGAGCGACGGCGACTAATGATAGACCTTAAAAAGGCGAACCTGCCGAAAGCCGTAGAGGTGGACGGCAGGTTTTACCGCGTTCATACATCATTTAAGTATTGGCTACGCTTTTTAGAATTGATTGAGGACAAAAACACGCCCCCGTCCGACTTTGACTTTATGTATATCGACGACAAACCGCAAAGCCGATTAAACGGAGTATTAGCGCTAATTCAATTCTGCAACCCGCCGCAGGTATTGCCACGCATAACGGGCGGTTCGGGCGAACGCGCGACCGACTACGCAATCGACGCCGACTACATCTACGCGGCGTTTTTGGAGCAATACGGAATTGACCTCATCGAAGAAAAAAAATTGCATTGGTACAAGTTCCTTTGTTTATTCAAAGGGCTACACGATACGAAATTAAACGAAATAATCGGTTATAGATTATGGGAAAACACCAGCGGGAAGCGCGACGCGTACACCCGCCAAATGGAAAAACTACGCGCCGCTTGGGATTTACCAATGCAGGCAGACGAGGACGACGAAGAATTAAAAGCGTTCCAAGCGCGCTTAAACGGATAAGCCCTGCGACATATTGCTGGGCTTTTTTATTGCAAAAATGACTATATTTGTATGGCAGATAACGAAGTAACGATAAAAACCAAAATAGACGAAAGCGGGGTCGACAAGGGCTTAAAATCCGTAAAAGGAAAAGTCAACAACGCCGCTAAAGACATGAACAAAGGCGCAAAGGCTACCAACGCCCTTAAAACCGCATTAAACGAAACGGGCGGCGCGGCTAGTGGGTTCGCTAACAAAATGACAAGCGCGGCCGCAAGCGGTGGCGCTGTAGCGGCAGGCGTAACAGCTGCGGTCGTAGCGGCTAAGAAGTTCATAGACACATTACAGCAGGCAAACGAAGCATATAAAACGCAGGAAAAAGCCGAAAAGGCGTTAGCGAAAGCGGCAGAAAATAACCCGTATTTGAACCGCGAAAGCCTGCAGAATCTTAAAGACTACGCGTCCGAATTGCAGAAAGTAACGAACTACGGGGACGAAGCAACCCTCGACGTTATGGCGCAATTGGCGGCAACGGGCAGAACCGAAGCGGAAATCGTTAAAATCATGGGCGCGGCCGCAGACTACGCAGCCGCCAAGCACATAGACCTTAAAAGCGCAGCCGAAACCCTTAACTCCACATTTAGCGGAATGTCGGGAACAATGGGGCGACAGATTGCAGAAATTAAGGACTTAACCGACGAGGAATTAAAGAACGGCGACGCAATCGACCTTATAGCGAAAAAGTATAAAGGCTTTGCAAGCGAAAGCGCCGACAGCGCACAGCAGGCAAAGAACGCATACGGCGATTTTATGGAATCAATCGGCAAAATCGCAAACCCTGCGTTTGAAAAGCTGAACCAAAACGCAACGAAGTTTTGGGAAACATTGACCGCAAAGGCGCAGGAGTTCGACGCATGGCTCGACTATCAAGGCGCAAAGGTTCACTTAAACGAAAACGTAGAAACCGCAATAACCACATACACAAATAAAACCACGGGCGAAGTAGTACAAGGCGTTAAGTTATTTACCGACGAACTATTAAATAATACTATTGCTATTCTCGAAAACAAAGAAGCGCACAAACAGCTTAGCGACGTGGAAGCCGACGCCCTTATAAGATTAAAGGCAGAAGCAGGTTACCGCGAGCGTTTGGCAAAGTATGAAGCCGAAGAAGCGGAAAAAGCTGAGAAACTCAAAAAGCAGAAAGAAGCCGAAGCGGCCGCAGAAGCAAAAAACACACAAGCCAAAAAGACCGCCGACGAATACGCACGCGAGAGCAACCAGCGTTTGGAAGATAACCTCAAAGCATTGGAAGTGGAAGCCAAAGCAAAGGGGCAAGCCGTAAGCGCGCAAGACCGCTACAACGTATATTTGCAATCATACGTCGACCTTTTGACCAAGACAAACGGCACAATTAAAGAGGGCTACCCCGTAGAACAGAAACGGCTCGAACAGTTGAAGAAAGCCGAAGAAGAATTAAAAGCGGCAACCGACGCAGAAACAAAGCTCGCGGCAGCAATTAAACTTACGCAGGAAGTAACGGAAACAATCAACGGAATTAAAAGGGACATGACCACCGTTGAAGTTCTACAAAAAGAGATTGCCGACATTGAAACATTAAAAGCGCAAATACAGAGCATGAGCGACGAAGAAATCGCCGCCGCGCAGGCAGGCGCAGAAGCCCAGCTTTCAAAAGCCGAATTGATAAACGGATTGAACGAAGCCGAGAAACAAGCCTACGACGAAAAAGTAAACGCGCTCACAGAAAAAGAAACGTCGTGGTGGGACAAACACGCGCAGAAACAGCAGGAAATCCTCGACCTTAAAAAAGAAATCGACGAAAGCGAAGTATTAAGCACCGAAGAAAAATACGAGCGCATGACCGAACTCGACGAAGCATACAAGCAGAGCAAGGCCGCACAGATTGCCGACCTTATGACGCAAATAAACGACTACACCTCGCAGACCGTAGACGTTATAAACAGCGCCGCTAATTTAATGCTGGAAACATCGAAGAACGAAGCCAAAGCCGAGCAGGCAGCGCTCGAAGAAAAATACCGCAAAGGCGAGATCAGCGAAGAAGAATACAACGAGAAAGTAACCGAGAGCAAAAAGAAAGCGGCCAAAGAACAATATAAAATACAAATGGTACAGTGGGGCGCTTCAATTCTGCAGGCGACCGCAAATATTGCGCAGGGCGTAACGCAAGCAATCGCGCAGGGCGGCGTTGCGGGTTTAATTACGGGTTCATTGGTAGCAGCAGCGGGCGCGGTTCAGATTGCGTCAATTATTGCTTCTAAACCTACCCCGCCGAACTTTGCAGGCGGTGGCGTTATTGGCGGAATGAACGGCGCAAGCATGGGCGCAGACAATACATATATACACGCGCGAACGGGCGAAATGGTCGTAAACGCCGCACAGCAGAAAGCGCTGTGGGAAGCCATGAACGGCGGAGCAAACGGCGCGGGCGGCGCAAATATCGTCATAAACAACAGCGCGGCAAACATCGCAACCGCCCAGCCGAAACTCACCCGCGACAAAATCGAAATAATGATAGACGCGCGCGTAAATGACAGTATGCGGCGCGGGCGTTATGATCAGAGCATGAGCGAAGCACAAGCAGGCATGACGGGCGACTATTACGGAATCTAAGGGGGAACAAATGGCAACGCAATATTGGAATACACACGTAAATACAAAGTTCTACGGGCAGGACGGAAGTTACAACGATAACACCGAAAAAGTGGAATTTAAAAGCGGGCGAACTATTCGTTATTTGCGCAACAGCGTCCCGAAGAAAACACACGCCCTGCAATTGCGCGTAAAAGATACGGGTTTCCCGAAAGTAGACGGAAAGACCGAGTTTGAGTGGTTTCTCTATTGGTACGAAGTAACAATAAAAAGCGGAACATTGCCGTTTTATTTGACCGACATTGTAACGGGTAGCGGGACAAAGGAATATAAACTCACCGACACGCCAAGCTGGCGCGGACAACGTTATAAAGAAATCAGCATAAACATAGAGGAAGTATAACAATGAATGTTTACAAAGCATTAGCAGAGGGCGGCGGTTTTAATCTGCCCTTTTTGGTACATCTATACGACCCCGACGGCAACACAAATATTTATTTAATCAATGATAACGACGACCTCGAATACGACGGGCAGACTTACGGGGCGTCTAGTTTTTCATATACCCCGAACCGCGACGGCGACAGCAGCCTGCAAATTGAGATTGTAGACCATGACGAAATAATCGACCTTTTGGAAAACAATTATTATTTGCGCGTAGAGATAATCGGCATTTTCAACGGCGACGAAATAGAACCGATAGGACAGTACAAGCATAAATACGGCGACGCAACGTGGGACGGCAAAAAACTCGAATTGAAACTAGAAAAAGACGACCGCGGAGAAATGAGTTTCCCAGCGCTTACGTTCAATTCATACAACAACAGGGGCAATAATTAAAATGAAATACGATGATTTATTGAATATCCCATTTAAGAAGTTCGGACGCGACAAAAACGGCTTTGACTGCTACGGCGTAGTAATGGAATGTTGCAGGAGAGCGGGAACGCCCCTGCGGGATTTATACGGCGACATTGTAGACCTGCCCGCAGATAGCGTAAATGACTATATAAGCGGGGGATTGAATGTAAAAGAAATCGACGCGCCAAAAGTGGGCGCGCTTATATATTCAATCTACAAAGGCAATGTTCACGTCGGCTACATCGTAGAACGCGACAAAGTTTTACACGCTACCATAGACAAGGGCGTGAAAATATCACCGCTCGCGGCATTGCGCCCATTAGCATATTACGAGGTAATCAATGAACGCGACCCTTTACAAGGAACTATCGAACAAACAAACACCAATTGAAGTTAAAGCAGGGCAGACAATACGCGAAGCTCTGCCCGATATTGACTTAGAAAACGCCGTAATTGTAGTAAATAATAAAATCGTAGACGGCGAATACATCATACAAAAAGACGATATTATAACAATCAGATTAACCCCGAGTGGAACGACGGCGCTTGTAGTTACATTGATTGTAGTAGCCGTAGTAGCGGTCGGCGCAGGTGTAGCGGGCGGAATTGCGGCATATAAAGCAAAGGAAGCTGCCGAGCAAGCAGAAAAAGAACTCGAGAAAGCAAAGAAGCTCACCAATAAACCCGAAATCGACAACCGCCCATTTTTACGCGGGGCAAGCAACACAGCCGCAACGGGCAACCTGCAGCCTTACGTTATGGGACGCCATTTTTTAACCCCGTATTTATTAAGCAATAACTTTTATAAATTGACGGGTACGGACGGCGTAAACGAATACACATACGCCGCGCTTGGCTGCGGTTTCAATAAACAGATTATTAAAGAAATCGCCATAGACGACGTAAAAATAAAGACATTCAACACCACAAGCCCACAAGAGGGCGCGTATAATATCGACGCGGGAATATTTGCAGAGGACGGAATAGT
>JBGUNW010000036.1:0-2449 GCA_045117555.1 Eubacteriales bacterium | reverse complement strand
TATTCTCATTCAAAGAATTTCCGAGACCTTCCACACACTTCCGTGTATCCTTGTCTCTCTCTTGTTGTTCAGTTTTCAAAGATCGTTTGCTACCCGCTTTTTTCGGACAGCTTATTTATTATACCGCTTTTGCCGAAAAAAGTCAAGCATTTTTTGCAAGACAAAAGGTAAAAATAATTACAAAAATTACATCCTTGTTTTGTGCAAAACAGCCAAATATATCGCGGCAAATCAAAAAAGCGGCAAAAGCAGCTTGAAGAACCGCTTTTGCCGACTATTTTAAACGTCTTGCGGCAATGCCGCTTGGAGCAATTTTAAAAACGTTTCATCGGCGGCAAATTCCACGAAAAAGGAGTTTTCTCCGTCCTCCTCGGGAAAAACCTCCGCGATCACGCGATCGGGATCGGAAAAGCAGGCCGTATAATGAAAGACCTGTTTCCCTTTTCTTTGCCCGGCGCTTTGTTTCCACGTTTCCTTAGTTCGCCGGACGGCGGAACGAATTTGCGCGGCATACACGCGGCAAACCACGGTATCCCGCCTTCCGTAATGCTCCACGATAACGAAATCAACGCTTCCCTTTTGGTTGACTTCCAGCCGACAGGTATACCGGCGCATGACATAGCGCGTAATGATAAGCACCGCTACAACCAACAAAAAGACGGCAACGAGCTGAAACAGGACGGGAAACGGAAGATTCGGAATTTTAGAAAGATAAAAAACGCCGATGGCGACGCCGAAAAGCATTGCCGCCGTAGCGATCTCTCTGCCTTTTTTTGCGGTGGAAGTATATTCGCCCATACCCCGCTCCTTTCCTTTTATTATATAAGATTATTTTCCAACGCAGAAATGCGAAAAAATTTCGGATACGAGGTCCTCGGAAACGGCCCGACCGTCCAACTCGGCAAGCGAGGCCATGGCGGCTTCGGCATCGTTACAGCAAAGGTCGATCGGAAACCCGTCGGCAAGTGCTTTTTCAGCACGCTCCACGTCTTCGATCGCGCGCAGGACCGCCGCCTGTTGGCGCGCGTTGGTCAGAATGGCGTCGTTTTCCAGACTCAAAGAATCGTCGGTAAACAGTTGTTCCACAATTTCGGAAAGTTCTTTAAATCCATCTCCCGTTTTTGCGGAGAGCAAAACGACGTTTTGACAGCTCGATTTGCATTCGGCAAGCGTTGCGGCGCAAACGCCCAGATCGGTTTTATTGAGCAGAATGACGACCGGTTTCCCAACGCCTTTTGCCTCTTCCAGAATGGCGCGATCCTCGTTGGTGATCGCCGCATTCGCATCCAACACGGCAAGGATCAGCTCGGCAGTTTCCATTGCTTTTTTTGCGCGCTCCACGCCGATCTTTTCAACCACATTGGCAGTTTCGCGCAAACCGGCAGTATCGGTAAGCCGCAGGGTGACGGTGCCGAGCGAGGCCGTTTCCGTAAGCAGATCGCGCGTGGTTCCCTCAATATCGGTAACGATGGCGGCATCGCGGCCGACGATCGCGTTGTAAAGCGAACTTTTACCAACGTTCGGTCTGCCGCAAATAACGGTTGCGATCCCTTCGGCAACGGCATGGCCGGTGCGATAGGTTTCGGCCAATGCTTTCAGTTTTGCAAGGCATTCCGAAAAGCCCGCGATCATCTCCTCGCGGCTCATATCGGCAAGATCCTCGTCGGGATAGTCGATCACAACGTAAACGGACGCCAAAATCCGACGCAGTTCGGCATAAATTTCGGCGCTTTTTTCCTCGGTCTTTCCGCCCATACCGCTATGTGCAAGCAACAGCTGTTGGCGATTTTGCGCCTCCAATAGGTCAGCGAGCGCCTCGGCGGATGACAACCCGATTTTGCCGTTGAGAAACGCCCGCTTGGTAAACTCCCCCGCTCCGGCAGGAGAAGCGCCCGCCGCAAGCAGCGCGGTCAGTACGGTTTCGGTGAGCAGGACGCCGCCGTGGCAGCAAATTTCCACGGTATCCTCGCCGGTAAAAGACGCGGGCGCGCGAAAAACCGTTGCAAGCGCATCATCAACAGGGGTAAGCTTGCCGTTTGCTTCCTTTATATATATCGTTCCGTAAACGGCGGTCCTTGCCGGAATTTCGGAAAGTTGTTTCCCGTTTTTCGGTTTAAAAACACGTCCGGCAATTTGGACGGCTTCGCTCCCGCTGACGCGCAAAAGCGCAACTCCGCCTTTTCCGCGCGGGGTGCTGACGGCGGCAATGGTATCGTTTTTCACGATTGTATTCTCCTTTTTGCGGAATGAAGGAAAAGGTTGCTTGCCGGGAGAAAGCCCGGCAAGCAACCTTTTTTAAAAATGAATTATTCGCTGTCCGACGGGTTATCTTCCAGGAAGATGACCACGCGGCGGTTGTTTTCCACTCCGATGGAGTTGGTGGTAACGCCCTCGATCTCCTGCACGGCGGAGTGAATAATGCGGCGCTCGTAGGGGTTCATGGGCTCCA
>JBGUNW010000035.1:0-1616 GCA_045117555.1 Eubacteriales bacterium | reverse complement strand
AAGAGCATACTTTCGCGCCAACGCACGGATCCCGTTACCTGTTCGACCAACAGCTTTCTGATTTCCGCCGGATCCGTTACGGGACGGGCCGTTACGTTCGCGATCACGGGAAAACGCGGCTCTTTGATCTCCGCTTCGGCTAACGCCTGCGCCATCACATCGGCGGCAGGCTTCATCAACGGGCTGTGGAACGGTGCACTGACGGCCAGCTTGACCGCCCGTTTGATTCCTTTCGCGGCCGCGATTTCGACCGCCCGGTCGATCGCCGCCATCGTTCCGCTTAATACAACCTGTCCGGGGGCGTTGTCGTTCGCCGCAACGCAAACATCGCCCTGTGCCGCTTCCGCCGCAATCTCCTGCGCCTGTTTCAAATCGGCGCCGATCAAAGCCGCCATACCGCCCTGTCCGACGGGAACGGCCTGCTGCATCGCTTTGCCGCGCGTGCGCAAAAGCTTTGCCGCCGTCGTAATGTCAAACGCGCCGGCCGCGCACAAAGCGGAATATTCCCCCAAAGAATGTCCGGCCGCGTATTTGAACGTTTTCGACAAAGAAATCCCGCCCTCCTGCTGCAGAACGCGGACAACCGCCATACTGACCGCCATCAAAGCAGGCTGAGCGTTTTCCGTTAACAGCAAATCCTCTGCGGGACCTTCAAACATTTTTTTGCTGAGGCTTTCGGACAAAGCGTCGTCCACTTCCAAGAAGACCTCTTTGGCGACCGTAAAAGCGTCCGCCAGTTCTTTTCCCATACCGACCGACTGCGATCCCTGTCCGGGAAAAACAATAGCCTGAGCCATAAAGTGTACTCCTGCAAAAACAACTGAATTTAAGCACAGAAAAAACATAAAATCGCCGTTTGTCAAGCCTTGTAAAAAAAACGGCGGAAAACAAAGCTTTTTTAACTATTTTTTAAAATATGAAAAAGTTCTGCTTGCACTTGAAACGAAAATAATTCTAAATAGGGGACGGAAGCCGGCGCGGACGTTCTGGCCGCCAACCCGGTCAGGTTCGGAAGAAAGCAGCCGTAACGGTTTAAGGCGGGTCGCTGTCCGGCTTCCTTTTTATTTTCTCAAACACCGCCGGATACCGATGAACGATAAAACAGAATACCGTGTCCTTGCCCGCAAATACCGTCCGACAACTTTTGCCGATCTGGTCGGACAGGAAGCTTTGGTCCGCACGTTAAAAAACGCCATTGAAACAAACCGCATCGCACAAGCCTATATCCTGACGGGCATCCGCGGCATCGGAAAAACGACTTCCGCCCGCATCATCGCCCGCGCTTTGAACTGTATCGGCCCCGACGGTAAAGGCGGGATGACGACGGAACCCTGCGGCGTCTGCGAACATTGCCGCGCGATCGCGGAAGACCGCCACGTCGACGTCATCGAAATCGACGCGGCCAGCAACACCGGCGTCGCCAACGTGCGTGAAATCATCGAAACAACACGTTACAATCCGACGTCTGCGCGTTTCAAAATCTACATCATCGACGAAGTGCACATGCTGTCCACGGCGGCGTTCAACGCTTTGCTGAAAACATTGGAGGAACCGCCCGAACGCGTCAAATTCATCTTTGCAACAACGGAAATCCGTAAAGTGCCGACCACCGTTCT
>JBGUNW010000034.1:0-4673 GCA_045117555.1 Eubacteriales bacterium | reverse complement strand
CCGGTGTTTGCGCGGCGGATGACCACCGATTGCGTGGATTTTTCAAAAACGACTTTTCCGTTCTCGCGGAAGAACCGGATCAGATAGGTCGTTTTTTCCGACCCGTCGCGTTCGGGAATGGAAAAATCTCCGTCGTCTGGTTGGATTTTTGCGATCTCCTCTTCGGAAACGCCGGCTTCCGAAGCTTCGCGCCGCAAATCGTTCACCGGCGCGCGGCCGGCAAGCATGATATACTCCTGCGATTGAATATCGGGGTTATTGACGTCGCAAAGAAAGAGGTTGGTACCGTCTACAACGTCAGTGCGGATTTCGCCCGAAAAGGGTTGCCCGCTGTGAATGGAGCTATCCCACCAGCAGTAGAAAACGCCGTCGCCGGAAATGGCGGCGTTCAGAAGCGCGCGGTTTGCAACTTCGGCCATACGGCTGTTTTTCCAGCGGTAGGCGGCATTCTGCTCCAAAAGGCGCAGCCCTTCGGAAACCGAATCGCGCAGGGCGGCGGAGTCCAGGTAGGGGAGTTTTTCGTCGGAATAGCGGATGGAAATGTTCTGCGGAGAAATCGCACCCACCAGATAATCCACGATCCTTCGGGTCACGTTAAAGACGGGGCGTGGAAGATCGCGGTCGTATTCGTCCCACTGTTCTCCGCGATAAAACCGTTCGTTTTGGCGATTGGTTTCGTAGAGATTGATTTTTCGGTTGTATTCCAGCCCGGATTCATACAAGGCCCAGGCGGGAGTGATTGAATCGTTCATAAAATGGTGATGCCTTTCTGCTGTTTTTGAAATATGCAAAGTCCTGCGATATCAGCGGTTCGCAAGTATCGAAAGACGGTAGATTCGGGCGGGGGAATTGCCGGAGAGCCGGAGGGCAAACCGCAAAAACCGAAAGCGCCCCAAATTGATATTTGCCTCAAAAAATTTGGGAATTCCCGGCTCGGTGCTTTGCACCGTAAAAGGGCGGCTGCGGGTATCCGTTTCGGTAATAATCAGCAACTGTTGCCCGCCCGTATCGGCGCAAACAGTCGTACGCAAAGCGCGCTTGGTGGTTTCCGGTGTGGAAAGCGCAAAAAAGTGGCTCAGGTAGGCGGCGGTAATCGGCGTTCCACTGTCGGTATAGGAGGTTTCATCCGGCAAAAGGATCTTTCCGTTTACGGTAGTAAACCCAACGGTTCCGTCCAGCTCAAAAAAGTCGGAAATAAACAGGCCGTCAAAACAGTACCATTCTTTTCTTTGCCGTTTGTAGACCCAAACCAGGCCTTCCTCGCCTTCCAAAGGGTCGCGGAGCCAAAGCTCGTCGCGTCCGGGAAACCAGGCCAGAATCCCGTTTTGAAGAACGGAAGCGGGGATAAGCTCCGTAATTTCCTGGGAAATGGATTCCGCAACGCAAACGTCGGATTCCCCCGATGGGAATTTCAGCCGGAAAACGCCGCCGGCCTGAACGATGACGGGGTGACCCCCGCAAATGGCAACGCCGCCGGAGGAGGCGCAGCCGATTCCACCCTCCAAGGGATAGGAGATCAGTTGATCGCCCGAAAATTCAAGCGCCCAAGAAAAGCGGTCGTTCATGGCAATGGCGCGGTCGCGGTCGCGGAAAACGGCATGGATCGGATGGGCTGCGTCGGCCAGGGAGAAGAAATGATCCAGCGGGAAATAGAGCGGGATCTCGGTGGAGGCGGAGAAGGAACGATTGCTTTCCGCGAGTTGTTCGTCGGATACCGGGGCGGTGTATGCAAGCTGACAGGAGCTTGCTCCGCCGTAGACGAGCAGGGTTTCGCGGCTGCCGGCATACAAAAACGAATAGGGAAGCTCGGCCACCATTTTGCGATGATCGTAGGAAGAGATCAGCGTCAGGGAAACGGTCAGCGTTCCGTGGGCGTATTGCTGCGGAATGGTAAACGTGTTCGTCCTTGCGGTAAAGGTCGGTGTTACCACCGTGCCGTCCACTTCCACGCGGTTAATCGTTTGCGCGGCGAAGGGAAGGAAGAATTCGGTGGAGCCAACGCTGTTGTCATAGCGAATGCGTATTCTTGCCGAAAGCGCGTTGAGCTGTTCGTTTACGGGACCTTTTTGAATGGGATGCCAGCCGTCGCCGTAAAGGGGAGCGTAGCCGTACGTAAAGATAAAAGTGTTAATGGAGGTGGCAAAACGGTAGACCGAGTTTCCGTCAAACAAAAGAAGCGTTTGGCGGTAAACGGCAAAAGAAACTTTCCCGGTACTGGTGTTCAATCGGTTCTTTTGCGTCAGCTCGTCGGAGCCCGGCAGGCGCACGTAGGTATAGTTTCCGGCCACTGCGATCAGGTAGTCTTTCCCGTCCAGCGACCCTTGCCAAAGCCCGCGAATGCGGGTACCCATATCAAACAGCGTTTTGGTTCCGGTGCGTTTTTCCAGCGAACCGTCGGAGGCAATGCGAAAATTGCGCATGATCGAGGAGTGGCATCCGGCCAGCGAAGAAACCTGACGTAGGCCGCCGAACTCGGTAACGGTTATTTTTTCGCTTGCCTTTTCGGGTTTGATTTTTGCCATACTTTGTTCTCCTTTCTATCATATTTTTTCAGGCCGACCGCCGGCGCACGGAAAAATCCGGCGGTCGGCCAAGGACTGCTTTTGCCGATGGCAGCGGTTAAAGAAGCCCTTTTTTGGGGGGAGAGAAAAAGCGAAAGTTGCGGTCGGGGATCTCCTGGGGGCGAAAATTTCCGTACCGGCTCATCACAGCGTAGCGGAGGGCTTCGGGCGCGTGGGTCACCGCGTGCGGTTCTCCCGAGGCGTCCTCCGGCACGCCGGCGTCGCAAAGGAGCGCGGGTAAACAGCGAATCAGCTCCCGGCACTCCTCGCTGACGCGTAGATACGGCCCCTCGCCGGGCGATAGAAACTGCCGCAGAATGCGCCAGCCGGGAACGCGGCGGTTGTCGGCGGCGGACATGGGCGGCATACCGGGAACCGCCTGCATAATTTCAAAGCCGCTTCTGCCGGTATCCTGCCGGCGGTTCCAAAGGTCGGGGGAGGCCACCACGTATTCGGCGGCCTGCCCCCGGCAGAGCTCGGCCACGGCAAGGCCCGCTTCGCGCAAGGTCAGCCCCGGGCGGCAGACCTCCCGAAGAACAAACAGATTCCCGTTTTCGTCCACCCCCAAAAGCAGAGCTGCCAGCATATCGAACCCGTAGTCCAGAGCCGCAAAACGGCGAATTTCGACAGGTAGCTTTTCGGGCGGGAGAACGTGAACGTCGGTTTGAAATTCGGGAAAGAACTGCCCCTCAAAAACGTCCCATCGGCCGTCTAGCCATGCCTCGCGGAGCTTTTTCGGCAAACTTTCCAGCTGGCGGACGTAATCGGGGTCGGCTTTTTGCAGGACGGGGTTGTCCCAAACGCGGGCGGGAATAAAGCGATAGTCGTCGGGGTTTTCGTTGGTGTGAAACATGCGGTCAACGAACAATCGCTTTACCCATGCGTGCCCCACCCCACCGGGGTTACAGGTCAGGTACATTCTCCTCGGAAAGTCACGCGCGCCTCGCAGACAGGCCTTAAAAACAGAAAACTGATATTCGCTCAGTTGCGTTGCCTCGTCGATGGCGATAATGTCAAACTCCTGCCCCTGATACCGCAAAACGTCGCGGTCGGCGGAGCAAAAGCCGAGGGAAATGGAACTGCCGTTCGGCAGGGTGAGGCGTTTTTCGCTCTCGTGCCAGGAGAGAACGCCCTCATATTCGGAAAGAAGGGGGAGCAGGTGATTTTGCCGCAGCTCCCCGTAGGAGCGACGAACGAGCAGGCAGCGAATGCCGGGGTAGCGCAGACAAAGACCAACCAGCTTGCGCCGGAGCGCCCAGGATTTTCCGCCGCCGCGTGCCCCGCCGTAGGCGGTGTAACGTGCCCGGGAGGCAAAAAATTTCTTTTGCTGTTCGTTGGGAACGCCCGGAACGCGCAAAATTTTGCAAGTCGGGGACTTCATTCGCCGTCTTCGGCAATGTCGTGCTCAAAGACGAGCCGGACCTCGCCGCAATCTGCCGACGAGGAGACCGACGCCGCCTTTTCGCCGTAGGCAAGCCGCCGTTTCAGGTACGCCCCAACAACGGTTGGGGAAAGGACGGGCGAATTGAGCGCCTCGTCTTCCATTACGGCAACAAGATAATCGGCTTCGTCGGGGTGGGTCAGCCGGAGCTGATCGATCGCCTCGACCCCGCAGCCCATCCAGCGGCAAAAGCCGGCCAAATTCGGGAATCGTCCGCCCTTTTTCTCCTCCGGCGCGCGGCAGGATTTGAGGTATCGTTCAATCAAACGCCGGAATCGGCCATTTTCCGCCGCGGCTTCCAAACTTTCCGATTTGATTTTCTTTGCCATGCGTTGCTCTCTCCTTTCTTTTCGAAAATTTCCCGGAGTGACCCCGACTTCTCCCGGCCCGTTCCGAACGCTTGTCCGAAACGCAGGGGACCGCCGGTTTTTCTTCCGTGCAAACGCATTCTACCCCAATTTTTTGTGCCAAACCGTGCCATTTGTGCCACTTCGTGCCATCTTTCGCACAATCTTCGTCGCATTTCGGCGTTGCTCCTGCTCGTCCGGCTCGGCGTACGTAATGTACGCCGTCGCCGTGTCTCGTGCGGTGCGCCTTGAACTGCTCGAACCTTGCGCGAAAGCAAGTCCTTCGGGAGCGGATATGCAGGGGGCGGGAGGACTTTCTTGAAA
>JBGUNW010000033.1:0-1964 GCA_045117555.1 Eubacteriales bacterium | reverse complement strand
ATGAAAAACAGTTCCGTTTTCGGATATTTGAAACAAAGAATTTTTCTAAAAAAGCCGGTTGAAAAACCGCCTCTTTGGGTCCCGATCGGCCGAGTTTTACACAGTTTCCACAGACTTTTCCACAGGTTTTGCCGAAAAAGCGGTCGAATCCTGTCAAAACAAAAAAATTCCGGGTTTGGAAAAGCGTGTGTTTTTTCAAAAAATATTTGCATATTGCTTGCAAATTGTTCAATCAAGTTGTATAATATTTTTAAATTTCAATTCAGAAAGGAAACAGGATATGAAAGCAGTGATTACCGTTACCGGGAAAGATACCGTAGGCATTATTGCCGAGGTGGCCGGGCTTTGCGCAAAATACGGCGCAAACATTATGGATATTACCCAAAGCGTTATCAGCGAGTACTTCGCCATGATCATGCTGGCCGACATTCGCGGTCTTACCGTGGGCTTTGCGGAATTTGCCGATCAGCTTGCCGCGCTGGGCAAGGAGAAACATTTGGACATTCACACCATGCACGAAGACATTTTCAATACCATGCACCACGTTTAACGAGGCACAGATATGATTAACACCCAAGATATTCTGGAAACGATCCAGATGATCCGCGAGGAAAACCTCGATATTCGCACCATCACCATGGGCATTTCGCTTTGGGATTGCGTCAGCGAGGACCCGAAACGGCTCTGCGATAAAATTTACGACAAAATTACTACGCGCGCAAAAAATCTGGTAGCCGTGGGCGGTGAAATTGAAAAGCGTTACGGCATTCCCATCGTCAACAAGCGCGTATCGGTCACGCCCATCTCGCTCATCGGCGGCAACTGCGCTCCCGAGGATTACATCCGGATCGCGCAAACCCTGCAACGCGCGTCCGACGCTTTGGGCATCAACTTCATCGGCGGTTTTTCGGCGCTGGTGCAAAAAGGAATGACCGTTGGCGCCGACCGGCTGATCTCGATCATTCCCGAAGCACTCACCGAAACGCAAAACGTTTGCTCGTCGGTCAACGTCGCTTCCACCAAAGCCGGCATCAATATGGACGCGATCGCCCGCATGGGCTCGACCATCAAGCGCGCCGCTTACCTGACGCGCGATAACAATTCCATTGCCTGCGCCAAGCTGGTGGTGTTTGCCAACGTGCCGGAAGACAACCCCTTTATGGCGGGCGCTTTCTGCGGCATCGGGGAACCGGAAACGGCGATCAACGTCGGCGTCAGCGGGCCCGGCGTGGTCGCTTCGGCCATTCGCCGCGCGGGTGACTGCGATCTTTCCGCGCTTGCCGATATTATCAAAAAAACCGCGTTCAAGATCACGCGCGTGGGTCAGCTCGTTGCAAGCGAGGCAGCAAAGGCACTGAACACCCCCTTCGGGATCGTTGATCTCTCGCTGGCTCCCACACCCGCCGTGGGCGACTCGGTGGCCCATATTCTGGAAGAAATGGGGCTGGAATCCTGCGGGGCGCACGGCACCACCGCCGCGCTTGCCATGCTGAACGACGCTGTCAAAAAGGGCGGCGTGATGGCATCCTCCCACGTGGGCGGGCTTTCGGGCGCGTTCATTCCCGTCTCCGAGGACGCGGGTATGATCGCCGCCGCCGAACGCGGCGCGCTGACCTTGGAAAAGCTGGAAGCCATGACCGCCGTTTGCTCGGTGGGACTTGATATGATCGCCATTCCCGGCGACACGCCCGAAGAGGTGATCGACGGCATTATCGCCGATGAAATCTCGATCGGCGTTGTCAACACCAAGACCACCGCCGTCCGCCTGATTCCCGCCTACGGCAAAAAAGCCGGCGACAGCGTGGAGTTCGGCGGCCTGCTCGGCTCGGCTCCCGTGATGCCGCTGAATACCTATTCGCCCGCCCGGTTCATCCACCGCGGCGGCCGCATCCCCGCTCCCATTCACAGTTTGAAGAATTGAGGAGTGGTGGGAGAAGAAGACCGCGAGAGGGGGGGCACCCCTT
>JBGUNW010000032.1:0-2762 GCA_045117555.1 Eubacteriales bacterium | reverse complement strand
GCGAGAGGGGGAAGAACTTTTTGCAAAAAGTTCTTCCCCCTCTCGCGCTCTCCCTCTTTTCAAAAAACCTCAACCAATGGTTTGAGGTTTTTGAAAACGATTTCGTTCTCCGCTCCGGGTGGGGCTTTTTTTTTCGGCATTAGAACGCCATTTCTACAAATCCCGAATTGGCCCCCGGCACTGCCGGGCGGCTCCGGGTGGGGCTTTATTTTTTGGCGTTACGAGGCCGGTTCTGCTAACCCCGAATTGGCTCCCCGCACTGCGGGGAATTGGAACCCGGCTTGCCGGGGGGCGGCCAGGGGCTTGCTTTTTTTGAGGAGATATGATATACTAAAAATGTAGAAACTCCCCCAATCCCAAAGTTCTTTTCAAAGGGACGAGCGCGACCGCCGCCGGTGGCGGAAACAGGAAGCGCGAGGAGTGGCCGCGATCGAAAAGCGCAAGGATCAGCGCGGATGCGCCCGCCGCGATTTTCGGGAACCGCAACAGATAGGGGTTGCAAGGGGGAGGGGAAATTTTCTTTCAAGAAAAGTTCCCCTCCCCCTTGCGAAAAAGCGTAAACTGAAAGGAGAGCCGATATGGTCACGCGAAATTCGCCGGTTACGGTGTTGCCGGGCATTGGAAAAGTGAAAGCGGCGGCGTATGCAAAGCTGGGCGTTTTCACGCTGGGCGACCTGCTTTTGCACTATCCCCGTGCTTACGAGAACCGCGGCGAGATCCGTCAGCTTGCCGACGCACGCGAGGACGGCAAATCGGCGCTGATCCTGACCGTTGGGAGCGAGCCGAAAGTGGTGCGCCTGCGCAGTCGCAAATCCTTTCTCAAATTCAAAGCGTTCGACGACAGCGGCGTTTGCGAGATCGTTTATTTCAATCAGGATTACCTCAAATCGGTCTTTCCCATCGGCGCGGTCTTCCGCTTTTGGGGCAAGGTGGAGCGCAAGGGCAAACGATTTTCGCTCTCCTCACCGGTGGCCGAGCCGTGGGCGCCCGGCGTGCATCTCCCGCCGCTTTGCGCCGTCTACCGCCTGACCGACGGGATCACCCTCAAACAGATCACCAAGGACGTGGAAACCGCCCTGCAACTGTTGAAGGAACAGGAATTATGCGACCCGTTACCGCCCGAACTGATTGCAAAGCACAACTTTTTGCCGCTTGCCGTTGCCGAGGAGCACCTGCACCGTCCGCAGGACAAGGATGACCTGGAAGAGGCGCGGCGGCGGCTGGTTTACCAGGAATTTTTTGATTTTTCGCTGGGTATGGCCTTCATGCGCCGCAAGACCGCCGCGCCTACCGCGCCGGTTTGCCGCGTGAAATCGCTTGACCCGCTCCTCTCCCTGCTTCCCTACCGTCTGACCGGGGCGCAGCAGCGCGTGGTTTCCGAACTGCGCGCCGATTTGGCAAGCCCGATTCCCATGAGCCGCATGATCGTTGGCGACGTTGGCAGCGGCAAAACGATTTGCGCCGCCGCCGCGATCTGGATCACGGTCAAGTCCGGCCGCCAGGCGGCGCTCATGGCGCCCACCGAAATTCTTGCGCGCCAGCATTATGCCGATCTTTCCTCTCTCTTTTCCCGCCTGGGCGTGCGGGTCGCGCTCCTGCTGGGAGCCACCCCTGCCGCCGAAAAGCGAAAAATCCGCGCCGCTTTGTCCGCGCCCGATCCGAAAAACCGGGTCGATCTCGTCATCGGCACGCACGCCCTGCTCTCCGAAGGGGTGGAGTTTGCCGCGCCCGGACTGGTGGTTGCCGACGAGCAGCACCGTTTTGGCGCCCGTCAGCGCGCCGTGCTTGCCGAAAAGGGGCAAAACACGCACCTGCTGGTAATGAGCGCAACGCCCATTCCCCGCTCGCTTGCCTTGATCCTTTACGGTGACCTTTCGCTTTCCAAAATTGACGAGCTTCCGCCCGGCCGCCAGCGCGTGGACACTTTTGTTGTGGACGACGGCTACCGCGACCGCCTGAACGAGTTTATTCGCCGTCAGCTTGCCGACGGGGGGCAGGTCTACGTGGTCTGCCCTGCCATTGAGGAAGAAGAAACCGCGCCCGACGAGGTGGACTTTACCGGCCTGTTTGACCCCGAACCAGCACGCCCGCCGCTCAAAGCCGCGGTGACCTACGCAAAAGAGCTTGCCGCCGTCTTTCCCGAAATGCGGGTCGGCTTTTTGCACGGCAAGCTGAAAAGCACCCAAAAAGAGGCAATTATGAGCGCCTTTGTTGCCGGCGAGATCGGCATTCTGGTTTCCACCACCGTCATCGAGGTGGGCGTGAACGTCCCCAACGCCTCGTTGATGATTGTGGAAAACGCCGAGCGCTTCGGTCTTTCCCAGCTCCACCAGCTCCGCGGCCGCGTGGGTCGCGGACTTCGCAAATCCTATTGCGTGCTCGTTACCGGCGCCGCCTCCGACCGCCTCGGCGACCGTTCCCGCGAGCGCCTGGACGTGATGCGCACCACCTACGACGGCTTTGCCATTGCCGAGCAGGATCTGAACCAGCGCGGGCCCGGAGATTTTCTTGCCTCCTCCGCCTCGGATACCGTCCGCCAGAGCGGCGGGCTTTCCCTGCGCCTGGGCAACCTTGCCGAAGATTCGCTCCTGCTTTCCGCCGCCGCACAGGACGCCGGCGACCTTCTTGCCGCCGATCCGACCTTGCAATTTCACCCTCTCCTCCAATCCCGCATCTCCGCCGTAAACGGGAATTTGATCAGTTAAGAGTGGGTAAGGCCGCGAGAGGGGGAAGAACTTTTTGCAAAAAGTTCTTCCCCCTCT
>JBGUNW010000031.1:0-1628 GCA_045117555.1 Eubacteriales bacterium | reverse complement strand
TTTGCGGCGTTCCAGTCCAGGCGGACACCGTTCTTTTTGTTTGACAGGCGCAGCTCGGGCTTTTCAATCGTGACAACAGATTTTGAGGACGACCAAGCGCCGTAGGCGGTGCCGTTTTTCTCGGTTTTATACATTGCGCGCACCTGATAGGTGTAGGTGGTGCCTGCCGTTACGTTTTGCTCGGCAAAGCCGGTTTCTGTCGTTGTGTAATAGGTGTATGCTTTGTCGCCTGTTTTTTTGCGCGCGATTTGGTATTGATTTGCACCGTCAACAGCACTCCATTGAAGGGCGTTGCTGCCGTTATAGGTGAGAGTTGTCATATTGGCACGGGCAAGATAAGTCATGCTCTTGACCTTGGAATACGCGCCATTTTTGCCGTTGAAAATATTCTGCACCTGAACGCAGTACAGCTTGCCCGATTCGGTGTTTGGAATCACCGCTTTGTGGCCGGTTGCGGTAAAGCTCGACCAAGTGCTGCGCTCGGCAGGGCGGTAATATACCACATAGGAATCCGCGCCGGTGTTGCTCCAGGCTGCCGTTAATCCGGCGCTGTTGTTGGAGAGGGAAAGGCTTGGCGAAATCTCGTATGTCTTGCTTACAACATTGGAATAATAATTTGTATTGTCGTAATAGCTGTGTGCGCAAACCTGGAAGCAGTAGCGCACGCCGGGGTTAAGATGATTCAGTGTATAGCTTGTGTCGTATGTGTAATCGTAATCCCACTCTTTTTCCGACTCCGGACGGTAGTATACAATATACCTGTCGGCGCCATAGCAATTGTTCCATTGCAGCGAAATACCGGAGCCTGTGTTTTCGACTATTTGAATCACAGGATTTTTTTGGTAAACGCTGATGGTTTCCGACGCCGAATAATACGTCAACTTCGCCTCAATTTCGGCGTCTCCGGGCGCTTTTGCCGTCACCATGCCGCCGGAGGTAACAGACACGGTGCCGGTGTCTTTTACCGACCAGGTAATTCCGGTGTTATCCAGTACGGCTATGATATAGGGATATTGCGAATTGCTGACACACAGGCGAGCCTGCACTGTTTGATCGGTTTCCATGCTGTATATAAATCCGTCCAGCTGAATAAAGAAATGGAAAGAATATGTTTCGAGACTTCCGAAGATGGTGTGGTAGTCAGAGTCGGTTGCCTCGGTGAATTCCTCTGTCGCCAGTTGAAGTGTGCGTGTGACATGCTTGTCCGACGGCTTTTTGCAGCTTGCGGTGTCGCTGCCGGTGCCAAAGCACTGTACCCACGTGATGATTCCGTTATTTTTAAAGCAGCCTACACCAATTGTGGTGTAATCTCCGCTTAATATATTTTCACGGTGACCGGTTGAATTCATCCATGAATTCATAACGTCGTCGGCGTTCTTCTGGTTGAATGCAATGTTTTCGCCGCGCATCAGGGTGTTGGCGCTCATGCAGGTGGAACCGTTGGGACGGGTGTGAGAAAAACAAACCGCACATTCGGCAGCGCGCAGCATGGCGGTATCCATCAGAGACTGGTTCATAACAAGCGGTTTCAGCCCGTTTTTGCTGCGCTCTTGGTTTACCAGCGTCAGCACCGAAAATGCCTCGCTGTAGCTTTCGTCGCCGCTTAAAGCCACCTGCTGCAGCTTGCG
>JBGUNW010000030.1:0-2124 GCA_045117555.1 Eubacteriales bacterium | reverse complement strand
CGTCCGGCTTCATGCGGAAGAACTTGGGCGGCGGAACTTCGGCAAAATCGTCCTCGTCGATCCAAAGCTCGCGGGTAAAGGCGATCTTGCGCGTGCCTGCTTCCGGATTTTGCGGGTTGTTGGAAACCTCAAAATACTCGGTTTTGTCGGCGGGGTAGTTGTCCACCACCACTTTGATCGGCTTTTGAACGGCAATGCGGCGTGGGGCGGTCGCGTTCAGCTCGTCGCGCAGGCAGGCTTCCAGCTGACGAATATCCACAAGACTATCCGACTTCGCAACACCGGTCCGACCGATGAAATCCAGAATGGAGGAGGCGGTATATCCGCGGCGGCGCAGCCCGCAAAGCGTGGGCATCCGGGGGTCGTCCCAGCCGTCCACCACGCCGCCTTCGACCAATCCGCGCAGGAAGCGTTTGGAAAGAACGGTGTAGGTAATGTTCAGGCGGGCAAATTCGATCTGGCGCGGGAAGCCGACCGGGTTGCCGGGCAGGTCCACGTTGTCGCGCACCCAGTTGTAAAGTGGGCGGTGAATTTCGTATTCCAGCGAGCAGAGCGAGTGGGTAATGTTTTCCAGCGCGTCCTGAATGGGGTGGGCAAAGTCATACATGGGGAAAATGCACCATTTGGTACCCTGACGGTGATGCTCCACGTATTTGATGCGGTAAATGACCGGGTCGCGCATACAGAAGTTGCCGGAGGCAAGGTCAATTTTTGCGCGCAGGGTGTATTTACCCTCGGGAAATTCACCGTTTTTCATGCGCTCAAACAGGTCAAGCGATTCGGCAATCGGACGGTCGCGCCAGGGGGAAACGGCCGGGTGGGTCAGATCGCCGCAGTATTTCGGATCGCGGAACTCTTCGGCGGAAAGCTCGCAAACGTAGGCAAGTCCTTTTTTGATCAGCCCGACGGCAAGCTCGTAGTCTTTTTCAAAGTAATCGGAGCCGTAAAAGAAACGGTCGTCCCAGTCAAAGCCGAGCCAGCGAATATCCTCCATAATGGCGTCCACGTACTCGGTATCTTCTTTTGCGGGGTTGGTGTCGTCCATACGCAGGTTGCAAACGCCGCCGAATTTTCGGGCGGTACCGAAATCTACGCAAAGCGCCTTGCAATGCCCGATGTGCAAATATCCGTTCGGTTCGGGCGGAAAACGGGTGTGTACTTTCATGCCCGGATTATTTGCAAGATCGTCTTCTATAAAATCCCAAATAAAATTGCGGTCCATTGTTTCAGCCATTGTTGTTTATTCCTTTCAGAGTGTATCGATCATTGCCTGCACGCGATTTTTTACGCGGTCGGCACCCAGAATTTGCATCACGGCGTACATATCCGGCGAATTGAGCTTGCCGGTAACTGCAACGCGCAAAAACATACTCACGTCGGCAACGTTGCCGGGGAATGCATCTGGGTTGGCTTTGTATTCTTTCATATCCGAAGCGTAGCCGATTTTTTCCGCCACCGCTTTGATCTTATCAAACCAAACGTTCATTTCGTCGGCAGGGTCATATGTTGCAAGAAAAGCCGAAAGTGCTGCCTGAATATCGGATTTTGCAAAACGTTCCTCATAAGAATCCTCAATTTGGAACAATTCGTCAAAGAAAAATCCCATATAGGACTTTGCGTCCGCCCAGGTGGCAAGGTCTTTGCGCGGCTTTTTGCCGCCGCGGCCGATTGCGAAAGCGGCTTTTGCCGTTTCGGGGTATTTTTGCAGAAGATTGCCGAAGGAGGGGTCGTTTGTGAGCGCCCAGTCGGTAACCTGACCGTACACTTCGTCCGCGCTCATGCGGGAAATCACGTTTTTGCTCACGTCGTTGAGCTTGCTAAAATCGAACAGACAGCCGGAAACGCTCATCTTTTTAACGTTGAAAGGGAACTCAGTGTAGGGCTTTTCGGGGTTTTGCGTGTGCCATTCCTCGTAGTTGGAGTTAAGGAGCGTCATGATATACTCGCAAACGCATTCCGGCGCGTAGCCCATGCGGCTGTAATCGTCCAGATTCGCGCCCATATCGCGCTTGGAGAGCTTTTTCTTGTTGCCGTTCTCATCCAACCGCATGATTTGCGAAATGTGCAGATATTTCGGAAGCCGGAAGCCGAGATGACGGAAGAGCATGATATGCTTGGCAAGAC
>JBGUNW010000029.1:0-14812 GCA_045117555.1 Eubacteriales bacterium | reverse complement strand
CCCGCAGTTTGACCGAGCCCTGCCCGGTTTCATAGATCTGCCGCATTTGCTCCTCATCGTAGAGAATGGCGCCGCCGCCCGAAAAATCGGGCGCTTTTACAAGCTCCATCATTTTTTCCACCGAAAGGTTGGGTTTGCGCAACAGGGCAATGGTGCCGTCGCAAATTTCCGAGAGGTTGAAGGAACAAATATTGGAGGCCATACCAACGGCAATTCCCATGTTGGGCATGACCAATACGTTTGGGAAAGTGGTGGGGAGCAATACCGGCTCTTTCAGCGTGGCGTCGTAGTTATCCACCATATCCACCGCGTTTTTGTCGATCCCTTCAAACAGCTCGGCGCAAATAGCGTCCAGTTTGCACTCGGTATAACGCGAGGCGGCGTATTTCATTTCGGAGGAGTACTGTTTACCGAACGAACCCTTGGAATCCACCAGCGGGTGCAGGAGCGTGGCGTTGCCGCGGGTCAGGCGCACCATGGTTTCGTAAATGGAGGCGTCACCGTGGGGATTGAGCTTCATGGTTTGCCCCACGATATTGGCGCTTTTGGTGCGGGCCCCTGTCAAAAGCCCCATGCGGTACATGGTGTAAAGCAGTTTGCGATGCGCCGGTTTCAGGCCGTCGATCTCGGGGATCGCGCGGGAGACGATGACGCTCATCACGTAGGGCATATAGTTTTTTTCGATGGTTTCGGTAATGGGTTGGTAAACCACCGGGGCATAATTGATTTCCTTGATTTGCTTTTTCTTTTTTGCCATGGATTTGCGGGGTTCCTTTCTGATGAACTCTGGATCAATGGTGGCGAATTTCTTTTACTGTGTGCGCCGCGGCGCGGATCATGCGGTTATAAAGCGCAAGCCCCAGCCCGGTTTGCGGCGGGAGATGCGCATAGATCACGTCAGCGCCCACACTGTCAGCTTGCCGCAACAGCCGAAAGAGCGATTGCGCCTGCGCGGCAAGATCGTCGCGTGCACCAACCGGGAACAGCCGTTCGGGGCGCAGGAGCGCAAGCTCCTCGTTATAGCAAAGAATGGCGCATTTTTTTGCCGCTTGTTCGGTGGCCAAAAATGCGGCAACGGCTTCGTCGGCTCCCGAAAGAAGCACCACGGGCGTGCTTGGCGCGTAATGGCGATATTTCATGCCGGGGGAGAGCGGACGCTCGTTTTCGGCAAGCGCATGGGTGACCGCCGGAGCGATTTTTACTTTGGAAATGACCATGCAAAGCGCGTCGTATGTAATTCCGCCGGGGCGGAGCAGGGTGATTTCATCTTCACCGTCCACCTTTACAATGGTGGATTCCAGACCGATCTCGCATTCTCCGCCGTCCAGAATCATATCCACCCGGCCCGAAAGGTCGGCAATGACGTGCGCGGCGCAGGTGGGCGATGGTTTGCCCGAAAGATTTGCGGAGGGCGCCGCAACGGGAACGCCCGCAAGCGCGATGAGCGCGTGCGCCACGGGGTGCGAAGGGCAGCGAACCGCAACGGTATCCAGCCCGCCGGTCACCGAGCGGGGAACGATCTCCCGGCGCGGCAGGATCACGGTCAACGGTCCCGGCATAAAGGCCTTTGCCAGACGGCGGTAGGTATTGTTGACCACGGCGTAGCGGTCGGCGTCCTCCGGCGCGGCAATATGAATAATCAAGGGATTATCCGAGGGGCGGCCTTTGGCGGCGTATATTTTCTTTGCCGCGCCGTCGTCGATCCCGCTTCCCCCAAGGCCGTAGACCGTTTCGGTCGGAAAGGCCACCAGGCCGCCCGCCCGCAGGATTTCGGCGGCGCGGGCAAGATCGGCGGTTTGTTTTTCGGGATTGGAAATTTGAATGATTTGGGTGTTCAAATCAAAATACCTCAATAAACGTCAGTTGGTTTGCGTCATTTTTTTCGTTGCTTCGGCAACGGCAAGCGCGTCGATCATCGCGTCGATCCGACCGTTCAAAAAAGCGTCCAGCGAATGGAGCGAAAGCCCGATGCGGTGATCGGTTACGCGGTTTTGGGGAAAGTTGTAGGTGCGAATTTTCTCGCTTCTGTCGCCCGTGCCCACCTGCTCGCGCCGGTCGGAGGCGATTTTTTCATCGTGCTCGCGCTTTTCGCGGTCGTAAAGAATGGTGCGGAGCATTTGCAGGGCTTTATCCTTGTTTTTGAACTGGCTGCGTTCCTGCTGGCATTCCACCACGATTCCGGTTGGCTTATGTGTCAGGCGCACGGCAGACTCGGTCTTGTTGATGTGCTGACCGCCGGCACCGCTGGACTTGCAGGATTCAAAAATCAGGTCGGCAGGGTTGATCTCCACTTCCACCTCGTCTGCTTCCGGCAAAACGGCAACCGTTGCGGTAGAGGTTTGAATGCGCCCCTGCGACTCGGTGGTCGGTACCCGCTGGACGCGATGAACGCCGCTTTCAAACCGCAGGCGGGAATAAGCTCCCGAACCCTCTACCAAAAAGACGACGGCGCGAAAACCGCCCAGCTCGGTGGGTGTGGCGCTCATCATGGAAGTGCGGTACCCGTTTGCCGCGGCAAACATACAGTACATACGGTAAAGATCGGCGGCAAACAGCGCGGCCTCCTCACCGCCCGCTCCCGCGCGGATTTCCACCAAAACGTTCTTTTCGTCGTTCGGGTCACGGGGCAGAAGCAGAAGGGTGATCTCCCGTTCAAGCGTTTCCATTCCGGCGCGCGCCTCTTTCAGCTCGGCGTTTGCCAGCTCGCGCAGCTCGGCGTCGGCGGTTTCGTCCAAAAGGCGCAGGGCGTCGTCCGCCGCTTTTTTAGCCCGGTCAAAGGGATCGGCTTTTTCCGCGAGCGGGGAAAGTCGACGGTATTCTTTCATTCCGGCGGCGTACTTTGCCGGGTCGGCAAGAACGGCGGGGTCGGCGAGCGACGCTTCCACCTGCAAAAAACGCTCCCGCGCCCCGGCAAGCTGCGCCAAAAAACGGTCTTCCATAAAGATCAGAACCGATAGAAAGCGTGGAAGGCGCGGTAGGCCTCGTACAGGTCAACTTTTGCGATCACCTCGTAGGGTGCGTGCATGGAGAGAACGCCAACGCCGAGGTCGATGGTGTCAATATTCTGGTTTGCCATATATTTTGCAATGGTTCCGCCGCCGCCGAGGTCCACCTTGCCAAGCTCGCAGGTCTGCCATACCACGCCGGCCTCGTTCAGGCAACGGCGTACCCAGGCAACCAGCTCGGCGGAAGCGTCCGACGTGCCGGATTTGCCGCGCGCGCCTGTGAACTTGCACATGGCCACGCCGCAACCCAAAAGGGCGGCGTTGCGCTCCTCAAAAACGTCCTTGAAAGCAGGGTCGAAAATGGCGGCAACGTCACTGGAAAGGCATTTGGAATTTGCGCGAACGGTTGCGGGATTGCCGCCCATTGCGCGCGCGATCTCGTCGATCAAATCAACGGTAATGCTGGATTGCGCGCCGGTTACGCCGTCCGACCCGGTTTCCTCTTTGTCCACCAGCGTGCACATGGTGGTGTGGATTTTCTCGTCGGCGTCGATCATCGCCGTCAGTGAAGGATAAGCGCAGCAGCGGTCGTCGTGGCCGTAACCGCAGATCATCGAGCGGTCAAAACCCAGGTCGCGTGCCCGCCCGGCGGGAACGATGGAAAGCTCGGCCGATTGCAGATCTTCTTCGGTAATGCCGTAGGTTTCGTGCAGATAGTTCAGAACGGTCAGCTTGGCCGATGCGTTTTCCTCGCAATCCAACGGCCGACTGCCCACCAGAATGTTGAGTTTTTCGCCCACAAACGCCTGGGAAACGGTTTTGGTGACCTCGTTTTGCGCCAGGTGCGGGAGCAGATCGGTGATATACATAACGGGGTCGGATTCGTTTTCTCCAACCACCACATTGACCACTTCGCCGCTCTCCTTGACTACCACACCGTGGAGCGCCAAGGGCATGGCCAGCCATTGGTATTTGCGAATGCCGCCGTAGTAATGCGTTTTCAGGTAGCAGAGGTCGTGATCCTCAAAAACGGGATTCTGTTTCAGATCCAAGCGCGGCGAATCGATATGCGCGCCGGTAATGCGAATGCCGCAGTCGATCGGTTCGGTGCCAATGCGGAACAGAAACAGGTTTTTGCCGCGGTTGTTGTAGTAGAGTTTGTCGCCTGCCTTCATGGGTTGACCGAAATTCCAGGCGCGGTAACCGGCGGCCTCGGCAATGCGAACGCTCTCGGTAACCGCCTCGCGTTCGGTTTTGGAAGCGTCCAGAAAGCGCATATAGTTCTTTGCGTATTCGTAGGCCTTTTCAACAATTTCATTGCCCGCCTTTTCGTAAACGGTCTTTTTTTGATAGCGGAGCGCGTCGTATTTGTTTTCTGACATGGAAAATCTCCTTTTCTGTTTCTTGTATTTTCAAACGGGTTAAGGGATACGGGAAGTAAACGGAATTTGTAAAGTTTGCAGAACGTGCTCTATCCCGGGAACGAGATCGGCGGGGGTTCCGTTGTTTTCCAGAACGAAATCGGCTCTGGAACGGAAATAATCCTCTTGCAGCTGCGCTTCCATGCGTAAAAGAACGTCCTCTTTGGAAAGTCCGTCGCGTTTCGATACGCGCAAAAGGCGGGAATCCGGGTTTGCCAGCACGGCAACAATCGCGTTGCAATCTTTTTCGGCACCCGCTTCAAAAAGCTGGGGCGCGTCCAAAACCACGGCGGGAACGCCGTTTTTTTCCAAATCGGCAAGCCGCCGGCGGATCTCCTTCATCACGTATCGGTGGGAAACCGCGTTGAGCATGGCGCGCGACTGCGCGTTGGAAAACACCTTTTTGCCAAGCGTTCTGCGGTCGAGCGATCCGTCGGGAAGCAGGATCGAATTTCCGAAAATCCGGGTCAGCTCGTCAAGGCAAGGGGAAGGGGGCGCGATCAGTTCGCGGTAGACCGAGTCGGCGTCGATCCCGGGAATACCGTAAGAAGCAAACAGTTCCCGAACGGTGCTTTTTCCCGCGCCGGTCGGGCCTGTCAGACCGATCACCACCATTGCAAACACCCCCGTTCCGCTTTTCGCCCATAATAAGCTACTTTATATTATACACCATTTTTCCCCGTTTGCAAGGGCAAAAAGGGATTTTTCGGGGAAAAACGAAAAAAGAGTCCCGAAAAAATGCTATTGCAATTCCGGCGGGTTGAGAGTATAATAATAGTGAATACGGAAACGGACGGGAGGTGGAGGCGGTGACCTTCTTGGAAAAGGCGCTGACCAACGCAAAAATCCCGTTTTGCAAAGCTTGTCCTCTGGCCGGGTTTTCCACCTTTCGCATTGGGGGAAACGCCGACCTTGCCGTTTTTCCGCAAACGGTTGAAGAATTGATTTGCGCCGTTCGCGCTTGCAAGAGGACGGAAATTCCGATTTTTATTGTCGGAAACGGGAGCAATCTGCTTTTTTCCGATAGCGGGGTGCGCGGTGCCGTTCTGTTTACCAAAAAGATCAATCGAGTTATCGAGGAGCCGGACGGATTTTCCGCCGATTGCGGCGCAATGCTGCCCGTACTCTCCCGCCGTGCCGCCGCGCGCGGGCTTTCGGGGTTGGAATTCGCCTGCGGCATCCCGGGAACGGTTGGCGGAGCGGTTTGCATGAACGCCGGCGCGCATGGCGGCGAAATGGCGCGGATCGTTGAAAAAACCGAATATTACGATCCCGAAACCGATACCTGCGGCAATTTTTCGGGCAATGAACACAATTTCGGCTACCGCACGAGCCGGTACCTTTCGGAACCTGGAAAAATCGTCCTGTGCGCGCATATTCGCTTGCGGGCGGGGGATTGCGACGAAATACAGAAAAAAATGGCCGAAAACCTTGCCGTGCGCCGTGAAAAGCAGCCAGTGGGGGAACCGAGCGCCGGAAGCGCGTTCAAACGCCCCAAGGGATTCTTTGCCGCCGAGTTGATCGACCATTGCGGCCTGAAAGGACTTTCGCTTGGCGGCGCGGCGGTTTCCGAAAAGCACGCGGGATTCATCGTCAATCGCGGCGGCGCAACGGCAAAGGACGTTTTGAAACTGATGGATCTGATCCGAAAAATCGTGTTTGAGAAAACCGGGATTTTATTGGAACCCGAAATTCGCGTGTTGGGTGAAATTTGAAGACCGTGTATGCGAAAATCAGCATTTTTGCAATAAAAAAACAGGAAAAAAGAAGGGGGAAACGCCATGTCGTTTGCCGATGCGGTGCGCGCCGATCTTTTGCAGGCGCCCGTAAAAAAGAACTGTTGCCGCCGGTGCTTGATTTGCGGGCTTTTTCTTGCCGCTTTCCCGGAGCCGGGCGGAAAAGGAGGGCTGGTCGCGCGCTTCCGTGACGCCGCCACCGCCGATTTTGCCGCCGAACAACTGCGCGTTCAGTTTTCCAAAGAGCCGGCGCGGCGGCACGTTGGCTTTTGCGGCAAATACTACGAGGAAGTTTTGTTTGCCTCGCCCTCTTTCCGGCGATTGACGGAGCATTTGCAGGCGCCGGAGGTAACCGACCTTTCCGAAGTGTTCGGAGGTCGGTGCGAAGAATGCGATTCGGCGTTTTTGCGCGGGCTGTTCCTATCCTCGGGAACGGTGAACGATTTGCAAAAGGCCGTTCACATGGAATTTCTCGTTCCGTCTGCCTGCCGGGCTGTCGTTTCGGCGTTTTTTGAATCGATCGGGTACCCCGCCGGGTGCGTTGACCGCAAAGGGCGCGTTGGCTTTTACTTTAAAAAATCGACCTCTGTGGAGGACCTTTTGACTTTGATGGGCGCTCAACGTCAAACGTTTGAAATGATGAACGCGCGCATCATGCACGATATCCGCAGTTACGAAAACCGCATGACAAACTGCGAAACGCGGAATCTGGAACGCACGGTTTCGGCTTCGGCTCGGCAAGTGGCGGCAATTACGCGCCTGCAAGAAAGCGGAAGGTTGGGGAACCTTTCGGAAGAACTGCGCGAGACCGCGCGGTTGCGGCTGGAAAATCCCGATTCCTCGCTGGACGAGCTTGCCCTTTTGCACAACCCGCCCATTACCAAATCCGGGCTGAACCACCGCCTGCGCCGCCTTTTGGACGCGGCGGAATGAAAAATAAACAACGAAGAAAGGAGCGCGACCCATGGGATTCGTCCATCTGCATTTGCACAGCGAATACAGTCTGCTTGACGGCGCCTGCCGCGTTTCGGAAATTCCGAAGCGCGTGAAAGAGGCCGGACAAACCGCCGTTGCCATTACCGACCACGGGGTTATGTACGGCGCCGTTGCCTTTTGGCAGGCCTGCCGCGCCGAGGGGGTCAAACCCATTATCGGGTGCGAGGTTTACGTTGCAACCGGGTCGCGCTTTTCCAAAACCAACACCGGCGAGGGGTATGCCGACCATCTCGTTCTGCTCTGCGAAAATGAGATCGGTTACCGCAACCTCTGCGAAATGGTGTCGCTCTCCTTTACCGAGGGGTTTTACAACAAACCGCGCGTGGACGAGGAATTGCTCCGCAAGCACTCCGAGGGGCTGATCGCGCTTTCGGCTTGCCTGGGCGGCAGAATTCCCAAACTGCTTGCAAAAGGCGACTTTGCCGAAGCCGAAAAAACGGCAATTCGCTACGCCGGGTTGTTCGGGAAAGATCATTTCTATATTGAACTGCAAAACCATAACCTGCCCGAGCAGAAGCGCATAGTACCCATGCTGGTCGAGCTTGCGAAAAAATGCGATCTCCCGCTTGTTGCCACCAACGATTGCCATTATCTGCGCCGGCGCGACGCCGATACCCAGGCGGTGCTGATGTGCATTCAAACCAACACCACGGTGGATTCCGGGCGCCCCGACGCCTTTGCCACCGACGAGTTTTATTTAAAAACCGAGGAAGAAATGGCGGCGGTGCTGGGCGCGTATCCCGAAGCGCTTGAAAACACGGTCAAAATTGCCGATCGCTGCGAGGTGGAGTTTGATTTTAACACCACGTATCTGCCCAAATTCCCGGTTCCGGCGGGTATGAGCGCCGAGGTCTACCTCCGCGATCTTGCCCTGCGCGGGTTTGACGGGCGGGTGGCGAGCGGAAGGATCGTTTTCGGCACTCACTCCGAAAAGGAATACCGCGAGCGGCTGGATTACGAGCTTTCGGTCATCAATTCAATGGGGTACGCCGATTATTTTCTCATCGTGCAGGATTACGTTTCCTTTGCGCGCTCCAAAGATATTCCCGTGGGGCCGGGGCGTGGTTCCGGCGCGGGAAGTCTGGTTGCTTTCTCACTCGGCATTACCGACGTGGACCCGCTCCGATTTGACCTTTTGTTCGAGCGGTTTCTCAACCCCGAACGCGTCAGTATGCCGGATATTGATATGGACTTTTGCTACAACCGCCGCGACGAGGTCATCGACTACGTTGCCGAGCGGTACGGGAAGGATCACGTTTCGCAAATCGTTACCTTCGGAACGCTTGCGGCGCGTGCCGCCATTCGTGACGTAGGGCGTGCGCTCGGTATGGCCTACGCCGATGTGGACGTGGTTGCCAAAGCCGTTCCGCAGGAGCTGAACATTACCATTGCCGACGCGCTCAAAAGGAAAGATTTGCAGGAGCTTTACAAAAATTCCGAGTCGGTCCGCCGCCTGGTGGACACCGCCATGGCGCTGGAAGGAATGCCGCGCAATATCTCTATTCATGCCGCGGGGGTGGTCATTACCGACAGACCCGTGTCTGATTACGTTCCCCTTGCCGTCAGCAACGGCACCGTGGTCACCCAGTTCGATATGGATACCATTGCCCACCTGGGGCTTTTGAAGTTCGACTTCCTCGCGCTCCGCTATCTGACCATTCTGCACGACGCCGAAAAAATGATCCGCGAGAGCGTGCCGGATTTTGATTTGGAAAAACTGCCCATGGACGATGCCGATACCTATCGGCTGATCTCCTCGGGCAAAACCGGGGGCGTTTTCCAGCTGGAATCGGCCGGAATGCAGAAAATGCTGACCTCGCTCTGCCCGGAGAAAATTGAGGACGTGATCGCTGCCATTGCGCTTTACCGCCCCGGCCCCATGGACTTTATTCCTCGCTTTATCGAGGGGCGGCATCACCCCGAAAAGGTGCATTATGACATTCCCGCGTTGGAGCCGATCTTGTCCTCCACCTACGGGGTGATCGTTTATCAGGAACAGGTCATGAGCATTTTCCGCGAGCTGGCGGGCTACACCTTCGGCCACGCCGACGTGGTTCGCCGCGCCATGTCCAAGAAAAAAGCGAGCGTTCTGCTGGCCGAGCGCGAAACTTTCGTTGCCGGCGCGCGCGAGCGGGGGATCGACCCCGCGGCGGCGGAAAAACTCTTCGGCGATATGGAAAGTTTCGCAAACTACGCCTTTAACAAATCCCATGCCGCCGCCTACGCCGTCATCTCCTACCGCACTGCCTACCTCAAACAGCATTTTCCGCGCGAGTATTTGTGCGCTTTGATGACCAGTGTTTTGGGGAATCAAGCGAAAATCGCCGAGTATATTTCGGAATGTTCGGCGCGCGGCATTCGCGTTCTGCCGCCCGACGTCAACGAGAGCCGCGCCGATTTTTCGGTGGACGGCAAGGATATTCGCTTCGGACTTCTCGCCATTAAAAACGTGGGCGAGCAGTTCCTCAACCATATTTTTGCCGAACGTCAAAACGGCAAATTCGTCTCATTTGAGGATTTCGTCAACCGTATGCCCACGGTCGATCTCAACCGCCGCATGGTGGAGTCGCTCATCAAGGCGGGAACCTTTGATCGGTTAGGTGTTTACCGCAGTCGGCTTTTGGCGGCTTACGAGGCGCTTTTGGATCAGGCGGTGGAGAAAGGGAAAAACAACCTTTCCGGGCAGCTTGATATGTTCTCCATGCCCGGCGGCGCCGAACAGTCGCCCGCTTTTTCCTATCCGCAGCTCCCCGACCTGACCGTTCGGGAAAAGCTGGTCATGGAGCGCGAGGTTGCCGGAATGTTCTTCTCCGGCTCTATGATGGAGAGCTTTTCGCGCCATTTGGAGATCCTTTCGCCCGATCCGATCTCCAAATTCGTTTCGGGTGAGAACATGCTTCCCGATCGCTCGCGCATCCGCATTGCCGGCATCATTACGGCAATTTCGGTCAAGAGTACCCGGAACGGCGAGCGCATGGCCTTCTTTACGGTGGAAGATCAGTATGCCGAAATGGAATGCGTTGCCTTTTCTTCGGTGTTTGCCGCCGTTGCTCCGCTCTTGCAAAAGGACCGTGCGGTGTTCGTTTCCGGCGCGCTTTCGGTGCGCGAGGAAGAAACGCCGAAACTACTGGTCGGATCGATGGAAGAGTTGATTGAGAATGCGAACTTCAAAGAGCCGGCTGCTTCTTCGCGCCCCCCTGTGGTCGAAAAAGCAGAACAAAAGCAACCGATACCGCAAAAGCCGCAAGCCCCCAAACGCTTGTTTTTGCGCGTGCCGGATAAAGAATGCGAGCAATACCGCAAAGCCGAAAACCTGACCCAAATTTTTGAGGGCGGTTTCGCGGTCGTCTTCTACGACGCTTCGACCAAGCAGTACGATTTTGAACACGCAGGCGTTGCTTTGAGCGATTATTTGCTTGCCCAGTTCCGCGACCTTCTCGGAGCGGAAAACGTGATCTTAAAATAAAAAAGCGCCCTGTTCCGTTTTGCGCGGAGCAGGGCTGTTTTTTCGTTCAATGTTCGTCGTGTTCGTGGCAGTGGGCGCAGTCGCCGACGCAGAACTCGTCGGGATTATAGGCAATGCCGTGTTTGTCGTAATAGTCCTTCACGGCGGCGCGCACCGCTTCCTCGGCAAGCACCGAGCAGTGCAGCTTGTGCGGCGGCAGACCGTTGAGCGCCTCCACAACCGCTTTGTTGGAAAGTTTCAAAGCTTCGGAAATCGGCTTACCTTTGATCATTTCGGTTGCCATGGAGGAAGACGCGATCGCACTTCCGCAACCGAAGGTGATAAATTTGACGTCGGTAATAATGCCGTTGTCGTCCACTTTGATATACATTCTCATAATATCGCCGCATTTGGCGTTGCCAACCTCGCCGATCCCGTCGGCGTCCTCCATTTTGCCCACGTTGCGCGGGTGTTCAAAATGGTCCATTACGGTTTCGCTGTAAAGCATTTATCGTTTCCTCCGTTCTTATTTTTCAAAAAAATGTTTGCGTTTGCCGGTTTCCAGATCCTCCCAAACGGGGGACATGGTGCGCAGGTAATTCACCACCTGCGGCACGGCTTCCAGAATATAATCAATTTGTTCTTCGGTGTTGGTTTCATCAATCGAGAGCCGCAGCGAGCCGTGCGCCACCTCGTGTGGAATGCCGAGCGCGAGCAGGACGTGGCTGGGGTCAAGCGAGCCGGACGTGCAGGCCGAACCCGACGAGCAGGCAATGCCTTTCATATCTAAAAGGAGCAACAGCGATTCGCCTTCAATGCCCTCAAAGCAGAAATTGACAATGCCCGGAACGCGCCGGTCACGATCGCCGTTGAGGTGCGAATAAGGGATTTTACGCAGACCTGTAATGAGTTTTTCGCGGAGGGGGACGACTTTTGCGGTATTGGATTCCAAATTTGCAATCGCTTCTTTCAGCGCCGCCGCCATGGAAACGATTGCCGGAATATTTTCGGTCCCCGCGCGTTTGCCGCGTTCCTGCGCGCCGCCTTCAATCAGGGTTGAAAGACGAATGCCCCGGCGCGCGTATAACACGCCAACGCCTTTCGGCCCGCGGAATTTGTGCGCCGAAAGGGAAAGCATATCAATGTTGTCCTTTTCCACGTCAATGGCAACGTGACCGACGGCTTGTACCGCGTCGGTGTGGAAAAGCACGCCTGCCGCGCGGCAAACCGCGCCGATCTCGCGAATGGGTTGCAGGGTGCCGATCTCGTTGTTGGCGTACATAACCGTTACCAGCGCCGTTTCGGGGCGGATCGCCTCTTTCACCTGCTCGGGCGTGACCAAACCGTTTTCGTGAACGTCCAGGTAGGTTACCTCATAGCCCTCTTTTTCCAGCTTGTTCAGCGTGTGCAGAACGGCATGATGCTCGAATTTGGTGGAAATAATGTGTTTTTTTCCTTTGGCGGCGCCCAGTTTGGCCGCCGAAAGAATGGCCTGGTTATCGGCCTCCGAACCGCCCGAGGTAAAGGTGATCTCCTTTGCCGTTGCGCCCAGAAGAGAAGCAATTTCCTCGCGGGCGTTCTCCAAAGCTGTTTTTGCTTCCTGCCCCACGGTGTGCAAACTGGAAGGGTTGCCCCAAACCGTTTGCATGGCCTTGGTCATTGCGGCAATGGCGGTTTCGCTCATCTGTGTGGTTGCGGCGTGATCTGCGTAAACAAACATGAATTTTTGCCTCCGGATTTTTCAATTCCTATCTTTTCAATGGGAATTATAACATAGATTTCCTACTTTGTCAATAGGAATTTGAAAAAATATCAAAAAATCAAACCTTTCGGTCAATTAAGTCCTGAATGCTTATGCCTGAAAGGTAGTCTTCAATCAGCGCATCCAGCTTTTGCCACATGGGAAAGGAAAGGCAAAGTCCTGCGCCGGCGCGGTCGCAGGAAGCGCCGTTCAACCCGCCGCAGGCAACCGGCGCGAGCGAACCCTCGGTAATTGCCATGACCTCGGCAACCGAAATTTCGCTTGCCGGGCGGGAAAGGGTATAGCCGCCGTCCTTACCGCGCGAACTGCGAATCAGCTCGCCCCGGTTGAGCAGGGCGGCGATTGATTCCAGATATTTCATGGAAACCTCCTGCCGTTCCGAAATCGCTTTGAGCGAAATGGCGCCTTCGTTGGCGTGCTGGGCAAGGTCAATCATCAAGCGGAGCGCGTAGCGCCCCTTGGTGGAAACCATCATGTTGTGCCTCCTGTCTGCCGGGATCGGCAGGGTGGAATGCGAACGGCAAAACTTAATTCCCACCGTTCTTGTAGGATATTATAGCACGATTCTTCGGCGAAAACAAGTATTTTTTCAAAAAAATTGTAATATTTACCGCTTTCCATTATGTTCCATTGAAATCGGGGATTGACAAAAGAAGAAAACCGTGCTAATATAAGAATAGGTAAAAAGTGATGCTTTTACCATTGCACCGAAAAGCTCCCCATTTCTATTTTTAAAAAAAAGGAGAAAAACAATGGATTTTAATCAGATTCTTCCGTATTTGCCCTATATTTTTGCCGGGCTTTTTGCGCTGGTCATGTTGTGCTCGGTGCTGTTTGCGCTTGGCCGCGGAATGTCCAAAGCGCGCGTTCGACTCATTATTCTGGCAGTTTGCTTTTTGCTGTCGTTTGTGGTGGTATGGGCCTTCAAAAACGGCGTTTCCACCATGTATCCCCAAATTGAAACCGCGTTAAAACAAGCGCTGACAAGCGATCAGGCAATGGAGGTTTATAAACTGATCGGCGGATCGGAACCCATGAAAGAGACCGTGATCGGGTTTGCTTCCGCACTGGTGGCACCACTGTTGTTCTTTGTGGTTTTCCTTGTGCTGCGGATCGTTACGTGGATCGTTTATTTTATCGTCATGCTGATCGTGGGCAGAAAGATGAAGGAAAACGAGAAAACCAAAAAAGCAACCGGCCTGCGCGCGCTCGCGCTGGGTATCGTGCAGGGATTGCTGATCTTCTTCGTTCTGATGACCCCGATTTACGCGTACCTGAACTTTGCCATTCCGGTAGCGCAAGTTGCTTTGGAGCAAGAGGAAGTTCAAACCACCGACAGCGACGACCAGCTTGCCGTGCCGGCCGTTTCCAAGACGTTGAGCATTACAAGAAATAACGTTTTGGCCGCTTTCGGCGGCAATGTTGACGCACAGGCGGTTCAGAAGTTGTTGGATGATACGCAAAACAACTTTTTCTTCGCGGCTTACGGAAAACTGGGCGGCAATCTGACTTGTGATTTTCTGACCGGGTTTACCTCGGGCGGCGAAAAAACAACGCTTGTAAAAGAGGCAAAAGCCATTGGCGCGCTGGCCGCCGAGGCAATGAAATTAAAAGATATCAAAGGCATTGAAAGTCTGGACGAGGACAAAGCTCTCGTAATCGGCAATTTGGTTGCCGGCGTTGGAGATTCCAAAATGATGCAAACGGTGATCGGCGAGGTCGTTTACGCCGTTACCGACGCCTGGAAGAACGGTCAATCCGTTCTTGGCGCTGCAAAACCGACGCTGGATCCCGCGGTGGAACCGATTTTTGACAAGATTCTGGAAGATTTCCACAATGACGCCCGCACGCCCGGTCAGATAAACGCCGACCTCAAAACGCTCGGCGAAATGATTACGGTTATGGCAAAATCCGATCTGCTCAAAAATGTTGCGGGCGAGAACGCCGACTCCGAGAAGCTGATTGAAACGCTTGCGCAAGGCAATGTGATTAAGGATTTGATTACCGCGCTCGGCAAGAACTCCACGCTTAAAAACCTGATCCCCGAAGTTGCAAACGTCGGTATGCGCGCGCTTGGCGCAAGCGTGCTGAACCTGCCGGCGAACGCCGAGGAGATTTTTGACCGATATATTCAGGATATTACCGACGCAGTGAACGAGGTGCTTGCGGCCGACGCAACCTACGAGGAAAAAGTGGATATGCTTGCCGCAAAAATGCTCAAAGCGGTGGAGGATTCCGGCTTGGAGATCGAGTTGGACGAATCGGTTGCCAAATTGTATTCCGACGCGATCCTCTCCGATATCCGTGACGCGGGTCTGACGCAGATTACCACCGACGACGTAAGAGATTTCTTTGAGATTGCCGCAGCGCAGTATGAAGAAAGCAAACAGGAAAGCACCGCGCCGCTCGCCGCAAGAACCGGCGCAAGCGAAAAGGCCTATCGTGGCTCACTCTACGGCGGAAAGACCAACTCCGAAATTACGCAAAGCGCCGTAGTAAAACTGGTG
>JBGUNW010000028.1:0-2689 GCA_045117555.1 Eubacteriales bacterium | reverse complement strand
CTCCCACGCGCTCAACGTGACCGCCTGGGCGCCGATGTAGCCGATAAACTCACCGGTGGAATCCATAACGATAATACCGTCGCCGGTAGAACTGGAAACCACGTAAATTGTGCCGTATTTGTCGATTGCAAGCGCAACCGGAGTGTAAAGCGTACTTTCATTCAAAAGCTGGCTTTCCGGCTCGGCAACAATGCGAATAAACTCGCGTGTTTCGCGGTTGAAAACCACCAACCGGCGGTTGCCCGTATCGCAAACCCAAAGTTGATCGCGGAAGGCGAAAACGCCCTGCGGCGCGGAGAGCGAATCCTCAATTCCCCGGTCGTTGATAAAATCGGAAATCACATACAAATAATTGAAATTGCGATCCAACGCAACGATCCGGTTGTTATCGGTATCGGCAATAAAGCATTTGCCGTCCTCGTCGATAATCAGGTCGTTGGGGTTTTTGAGCGCCACGCCGGTCGCGGCCGTCAGTCCGATCTCATCCGATGTCAGCACCGGGTATCTTGCCGAATATGGGTCCGGCGAAAGGAGCGCTTGCCCAGCAATGGAATAGGTGTAGGTCTGGTAGGCGGAAGACGCGCTTGCCGGAATTGCAAGCGTAGGCAGAAGAAGGACGGCGGCAAGCAGGATGAGAACGATTGCATTTCTTTTTTTCATGCTTTCCCCCTCCTTAATCCTTCATACCGCTCGAACCCATTGTTTCAATGATGTTCGATTGCGAAATAACAAATACCATGATCGGAACGATCATCATTAAAACGAGCGAAGCCGCAGAGGCGCCCGCGCGGCGAATACCGCCCGCGGTAATCTGCCCGATTGCGTAGTTGAACGATTTGAGCTGCTCGGAATAAATATAAATGGAAGAACCCGCATTCCAAAGACTTTGGAAACAGTAAATGATCAGCGTCATCCAAGCGGGTTTGACCATCGGCATTGCGATAACCCAATAGGTGCGCAGTTCGCTGGCGCCGTCCAAACGCGCACTTTCCAGCACCGCGTCGGTCACGTTGGTATCCATAAACTGTTTCATCAGGTAAAGGCCGAGCGTATATCCCCATGCCGGAACGATGATTGCCCAGTAGGTATCGATCATACGGAAAGCCGACATCAGAATAAAGCTGGTAATTGCCGTAACCGTTGAATGGAACATCAGCGAGGTTTGAATGGTTTTGAAGATCCAACCTCTGCCCGGAAATTTGATTTTTGCCAGCGCGTAAGCGCACATAGAGGCAATGAACAAATGCCCGAACGTTCCCATCACCGAGGTAAATACGGTGTTGAAGATGTAACGCGAAAACGGAACCCAGGAGGTGTTCATTAGGGTAAACAGGTCCTTAAAGTTGGACACCGTGGGCTTCATCACGTAGAAGCGCGGCGGATACATCCAAAGTTCGTCCAGCGGTTTAAACGCCTGCATCAGCACGTAAACCATGGGAAGGACCATGAAAAGTCCGAGAAGCGTAAGGACAATGGTAATTCCGATATCGCCGCCCGCCGAGCGGGAAAGAACGACTTTATGCTTTCTTGTTCTTAATCTTGCCATATCAGTTACCTACCTTTGAAAGCGCTTTCTTAACGATCATGTTCGCCGAGATCATAATGACGAACAAAACCACCGCGATTGCCGAGGAATAACCGATCTCATAACGCGATCCGCCGTAGTCCTCCAAATGGTGAACGATGGTGTGCGCCGCGTATTCCACCGAGGGGAAGCCGCAAAGCGCGGTAACCACGCCGCCAAAGCCGAAGGAACCGGTGATTGCCATGATTGCGCCGAACATCAACTGCGGGCGCATACTGGGCAAGGTGATATACCAAAGCTCCTGCCAACGGTTTTTAATGCCGTCCACCGCGCCCGCCTCGTAAAGCGAGCGGTCAATTCCCTGCAAACCGGCAATGAAAGCAAGGAAAGAGGTTCCCAAAGAGGTCCACAGGGCAACCACAATACAAAGCGGCATAACCCAGTCGGCGTCCTGGAAAAAGGCAATGGGCGAGGTAATCAAGCCAAGCTCCAAAAGCGTTGCGTTGACCCAACCGTAGGAGTCGGCGCTGAACAACGTACCCCAAATCAAATACACCTGGCCGGAAATGGACGGCGCGTAGAAAATCAGGGTAACGACGGCGCGAACGCGCGGCGAAAGCTCGTTGATAAACCAAGCCACCAAAAAGGACATCAGGTAGGATACCGGCCCGACCACCACGGCAAACACAAAGGTGTTTTTCAGCGCGATCAGGAAAATATCGTCGGCAAAGAACAAGTTGATGTAGTTATTCAGCCAAACGATATTCGGCATTTGCAGCATGTTAAAGTCGGTAAAGCTGATGACGATGGAGAGCAAAACCGGCGCCACCGTGAAAACGGTAAAGATGAGCACGTAGGGCAGGATCATCAGATACGCCACCCAGTTGCGTTTCATCTCTTTCCAAATCCATTGACGATAGGTCAGGTCTTTTCTGGAAACAGCTTTTTTCTTTGCTGTGTTAGTTGACATAGACGGTTGACCTCCTCATCAATAGGATTGCAGTGTGCAAACAATGTTGCACAGGCATTCGGTAATAAAGTAAACAAGTTCTTTTTCGGAAAGCGATTCAATCTCGTATCCGCTGTTTTTGGTCGTAGTGGTCTGTTTGCTGACGTAAATGAACCAATCCTGCGCTTTCAGCGTTGCGAAAGAAGCGCGCTGGG
>JBGUNW010000027.1:0-2554 GCA_045117555.1 Eubacteriales bacterium | reverse complement strand
GAAAGCTTGTGGGCAATCAAGGGGTGATCGATAATGTGCAGTTCGCTCATATTTTTTCTCCTTCGTTTTCCGGCCGTTCCGACCGCTCAAATAGATTATACAACCTTTTTCCTCTTTTTTCAAGTGCAATTTTCAAATTCACCCTTATTTTTTTGATTTTTTCTTTACAATTCCGCAAAAGAATGATAGAATAGAAAAAAGACTTGTTTTCTTGGGGGAGCCAATGACCAATCAACCAACCGCCGGCATTTATACGCTGGGTTGTAAAGTGAATCAATACGAATCCGAAGCGATTGCCGAAAAAATGCAGGAGGTCGGTTTTTTGATGCTGCCGCCCCAGGAATATTGCGACGTTTATATCATCAACACCTGCACCGTGACCGGCGAATCTGACCGCAAGGCACGCCAGTTCATTCGCCGCGCCGTTCATCAGAACCCGAACGCCTATATTCTGGTAACCGGGTGTTTTTCGCAAATCTCGCCCGAGGTCGTTGCGGCCATTCCCGGCGTAGATTACGTTTGCGGAAACACCGAAAAGCAATCGGTTGTATCAGCTGCACTCGATCTGATCCGGCAGGGTCACAAAAACGTCTCCCCCGCTTTGCAGACCGCCGCGCCCGACGCGCTGGGGTTTGAGCCGATGTGTATTCGTCGCTTTGACCGCACCCGCGCCTACTTGAAAATTGAGGACGGCTGCGAAAGCCGATGCGCTTACTGTATTATCCCGGCGGCGCGCGGAAAAATCCGCTCCAAGCCCCTTGAAGACGTGATTGCCGAGGTTTCGGCGCTGGTTGCCGGCGGTTGCCGCGAAGTGGTGTTGACAGGCATTGAAACCGCCTCCTGGGGGAAAGACCTGAACGGGCCGACGCTTGCCGACCTTTTAGAGCGTGTGGACGCTGTTCCCGGCATCGGCCGTGTGCGGCTCGGATCGCTGGATCCCTCGCTGATCCGTCCCGCGTTCGTGGAGCGCATTGCGCGTCTGCGTTCGCTGGCGCCGCATTTTCACCTCTCGGTACAAAGCGGTTCTTCCGCGGTGCTTGCGCGTATGCGGCGCAAATACAACGCCGATATGGCACTGGCAGGAATGGAACTTTTGCGGCAGGCAATCCCCAATGTACAATTCACCACGGATATCATCGTCGGCTTTCCGCAGGAGACCGACGCCGAATTTGAAGAAACGCTTGCCTTTGTTCGCAAGGCGCGCTTTTTGATGATCCACATTTTCCCCTACTCGCGCCGCAAGGGAACGCCGGCCGACACGATGCCGGGGCAAATCCCCGAAGCCGTCAAACGCGAGCGCGAAAAGCGGCTCTCGCAAGTGCAGGCGGAAATTCGCCGCTCGATCCTGAACGAAATGATCGGCAAATCGGCGGAAGTTCTTTTTGAAACGCAGGAAAACGGCACGTGGGCCGGGCACAGCCCCAACTTTTTGGAAGTGGTTTGCAAAACCGACCTACCCCTGCACGGGGAGATTCGCACGGTCCGCCTGACCGAATCCGACGGCGACCGCTGCTACGGCGTTCTTGCCGACAATTAAGCGAAACATACGCGAAAGGAATCCATAAAAATGGCTGAATGGAATGAAAACAGCGTCCTATCCAACTTCCGGAATTTGCGCGCCGGGCAGTTTGATCCCGTTCGCAAAACCTTCGGAATTGATCTTTCGGACGAATTGCTGACTGCCTGCGCCGTTCATTGCGCGCTGGTACTGCGCCGCGACCCGACGGTTGGAGAACTGAAACTCTGGAACCGCCTTGCCGGAATCCCCGCCCCGATCGCGGACGCTTCGCTCGCTTCTTTGGAAACCGAAAGCGCCGCCATTGCCGAAACCTACGCCGATATGATGGCAAAGCAACGCGAACTTACCCGTGAAGCAAAGCCGCTCACGCTTTCCGGAGCGCTGGAACTGGCCTCCGACGCGCTGGAACGCGGCGGGAAAGAGCGCAGATTAAAGGGTTTTTCCCTTCGTCTGACCGATCGGCTTTCAGCCCCCTTTGCCGCGGCCGGGATCGCGGAAGAAAACTCCCCCGCTTTTCTGTCAATCCATAAAGATCAAACGCGCGCCACGCGGCCGGAAACGGGCGACCTTTGCCTGCTCGTTGACCGCGGAGCGCTTTCACGTTACGATTTTTCGGAAGTTTTGCTTGAACGTTTGGAAAGCGATGAGATCCGGGCCGGATTGCGTGCCTTGCTTCCCGTTACCGAAACCGGCTTGCTTCCGGCTCTCTTCTCCCGTTTTGACGGCCTGACCGTCGATCTTTCGCAACTGCAAGCACCCACCCCCTCGCCCGAAATTCTGGCGGGCGCCTTTGAAGGCGCATGGATTTTGGTTTTCCCCAAGCAAATTGCAAACGGTATTGCGGCGCTGTTCCGCTCCCGCGGACTTTTCTGCCGGATCTTTGCGGAACTGATCAATGGAAAACAGATTCGCATTTTGGGCGGTCGGCCAATGGTCGAAAGCACCGATTTTCTCCGCTCGCTGTTCTCCGCGCGCGCAAATTTTGCGGCGGTTTTGCAAGCGGGGGAACAAACCGATCCGATTTCCACGGTCACG
>JBGUNW010000026.1:0-27392 GCA_045117555.1 Eubacteriales bacterium | reverse complement strand
AATAAATTTAAGCAATTCCCGTTGGGGCGCGCCTGACCGGCGCGCCCCTTTTTGCGGGCGAAACGCGCACCCGGCGGGGATTCTTTTCATAAACTGAAACAGAGGGGAAAACCCTCTGTTTTTCTGATTATAAGAAAAACAAAAACAAGGGAAGGAGGCATTGAAAAAATGCCCATTCAAACAAACGGCGGCACCTGCCTCTTGCCCATAGGCACCGTTACCCAGGCAATGCGCGCCAGAGAAGTGCTTGCGCGCGGCGGCATTCCGGCAATCGTCGTTCGCAACGATCCGGCGGCCACCGGAGCCGGTTGCGCCTATGCCGTTTCCTACCCCTGCGAGCGGGAGCGGGAGGCGCGGCGGCTTTTGCGCGGAGCCGGTATCCGCCGGCACGGGGGAGGAAGAATATGATCTATCTCGACCACGCGGCAACGAGCTTTCCGAAACCGCCCGAGGTCATTTCCGGTGTTTGCGGCTGCTTGCAGAACTGCGCCGGAAACGCCGGCAGGGGCGGCTATCGGTCGTCCATGCAGGTATCGGAATTATTGTACGATTGCCGTGTGGAGGCCGCAAAAGTATTCGGGGCCGACTCCCCCGAGCGCGTGGTCTTTACCGCCGGAGCTACCGCGGCGATCAATCAGGCCGTTCGGGGAAGCGTCCGCCCGGGCGACCACGTGCTGATCTCGGATTTGGAACACAACGCGGTCTATCGTCCCGTTTGGAAACTTGCAAAGGAAGGGGTCATCACCTATTCCGTTTTTCCCACCTTTGCGGGCAATCCCGCCGCCACTGCGGAGAGGATCCTGCGGGGAATCGAGGAGCGGATCCGCCCCAACACGAAACTGTTGGTTTGCGCGCACGCTTCCAACGTTTGTTCGGCGGTCTTGCCTGCGGCAAAAATCGGCGCGCTCTGCCGGCGCCGGGGAATCCGGTTCGTTCTGGACGCGGCGCAGTCGGCGGGGCATTTGCCTGTCGATCTCGGGGCGTTTTCGGCAAACGCGATCTGCGTTCCCGGGCATAAAGGTCTTTGCGGCCCGCAGGGTGTGGGACTTTTAATTTTGGAAAAGGACACGGTTTTGGAACCGCTTTTGCAAGGGGGAAGCGGAGTTGGTTCGCTCGATCCCGAAATGCCCGAAACGCCGCCCGAACGATACGAGGCGGGCACCCTGCCGCTCCCGGCGATTGCCGGTTTGCGCGCGGCGCTCAAACTTTTGAATCGCCGATCCTTCGCCGCCGCCCGGATGCGCGAAAAACGGCTTTGGGAGGCGCTTGCCGAAGATTTGCGGGAAATTCCCGGCATTACCGTTGCGGCGCCGCAATTTTCGGGCTCGGTCCTCTCTTTCTGGTCGGATCGCGTCGGCTCCGAGGCGCTTGCCGCGGCGTTTGACGCACGCGGCATTTGCGTTCGGGCGGGGTTTCATTGCGCGGCGCTCGCGCACAAAACGCTGGGAACGCCTCCGGGCGGCGCCGTGCGCGTCAGCTTTGGTAAGGGAAACAGCCGGGAGGAGGTCCGCCTGTTTGCAAACGCGCTTCGGGAGATCCTTTCGCAAGCGTAGGCATTGCAAACCGTTTTTTGGGTTGACCCACCGTTTGGGTGGGTCAACCTTTTTTGGCGTTTCTTTGCCCGAAATCCAAAAAAACTTCTCGCTTTCGGCTAAAAAAATGAAAAAATCTCTTTACTTTTCTTTTTATGTATGTTAAAATATAAACTGATGACATATGGTCTGTCAGAACAATGACAATTTCTAAACAAAAAAACAGGAGGTTCTATCAGCTATGGCAATTCAAAGAAAGAAACTGTCCATGGACGGCAACACCGCCGCGGCGCACGTTTCCTATGCGTTCACGGAAGTTGCCGCAATCTACCCGATCACGCCTTCTTCCCCGATGGCGGAGGTCACCGATACCTGGTCGGCAACCGATAAAAACGTATTCGGCGAACCGGCAAGAAACATTTTCGGTGAACGGGTAAAGGTTATGGAAATGCAATCCGAGGCCGGTGCGGCGGGCGCCGTTCACGGTTCTCTCGCGGCAGGTGCGCTCACCACCACCTATACCGCTTCCCAGGGTCTTCTTTTGATGATCCCGAATATGTACAAGATCGCGGGCGAGCTTTTGCCCTGCGTGATCCACGTTTCCGCGCGTTGCGTTGCGTCGCACGCCCTCAACATTTTCGGCGACCACTCTGACGTTTACGCCTGCCGTCAGACCGGCTTTGCAATGCTGGCCGAAACCAACCAGCAGGAGATTATGGACCTGGGCGCCGTTGCGCACCTGGCTTCCATTAAAGGCCGCGTTCCGTTCCTCAACTTCTTCGACGGTTTCCGCACCTCGCACGAGATCCAGAAGATCGAGGTTTGGGACTACAAGGATCTTGCCGAAATGGTGGATATGGACGCGGTTGCGGCTTTCCGCAAGCACGCATTGAGCCCGGAGCATCCCGCTCTGCGCGGTTCCGCCGAGAACGGCGACATCTTCTTCCAGCACAGAGAGGCCTGCAACAAATACTATCAGGCGCTTCCCGGCATTGTGGAAGAGTACATGGGCAAAGTCAACGCCAAACTGGGAACCGATTATAAACTCTTCAACTACTACGGCGCACCCGATGCCGAAAAGGTGATCGTTGCCATGGGTTCGGTTTGCGACGTTGCCGAAGAAGTGATCGATTATATGCTTGCCGCAGGCGAGAAGGTCGGCCTTGTCAAGGTTCGCCTGTACCGTCCGTTCGTTGCCGCGAAACTGGCCGAGGCCATTCCCGCAACGGTGAAGAAGGTAGCGGTTCTTGACCGCACCAAAGAGCCCGGCGCGCTGGGCGATCCCCTCTATCTGGACGTGGTTGCCGCGCTGGCGCAGACCGGCAGAAAGATGGACGTTGTAGTCGGCGGTCGCTACGGCCTCGGCTCCAAGGATACCACTCCGGCTTCCATTTTCGCCGTTTACGAGAACCTGGACGCCAAGAAGCCGAAGAACAGCTTTACCATCGGCATCAAGGACGACGTGACCGGTCTTTCGCTGGATGAAAAGCCCGCGCCCGTAACCGCGGCGGCAGGCACCATTTCCTGCAAGTTCTGGGGTCTGGGCGGCGACGGTACCGTTGGCGCAAACAAGAACTCCATCAAAATCATCGGCGACCACACCGATAAGTTCATTCAGGCCTACTTCCAGTACGACTCCAAAAAGACCGGCGGTATCACCATTTCGCACCTACGCTTTGGCGACAAGCCCATTAAGAGCCCCTACTATATCAACAAGGCAAACTTCGTTGCCTGCCACAACCAGGCATACCTGACCAAATACGACATGGTATCCGACATTGTTCCCGGCGGCACCTTCCTCTTGGACTGCCAGTGGACCCCCGAGGAACTGGACGCGCACCTGCCCAACGCGGTCAAATCCTACCTTGCCAACAACAATATCAACTTCTACACCATCAACGCAACCTCTATTGCCATCAACCTCGGCAACGCAAAGGTGAAAAACACCGTGTTGCAGTCGGCGTTCTTCGCGCTTGCAAAAATCCTGCCCGCCGAAGAGGCAATCGAGTACATGAAGAAGATGGCTTACAAGTCCTACATCAAGAAGGGTCAGGCGATCGTTGACCTCAACTATGCCGCCATTGACGCCGGTAAGGATTCCTTCGTGAAGATCGACGTTCCCGCCGCATGGAAGAACGCCGGCAAGGACGCGCCCAAGGCCGAAGCGACCGGACCGCGCGCCGACCTTGTTGAGTTCGTCAACAAAGTAGTCGAGCCGGTGGACGCCATGGCGGGTGACAGCCTGCCCGTTTCCGCGTTTGAAAAATACGTTGACGGTCAGTTTCCGCAGGGTTCCGCCGCCTACGAAAAGCGCGGCGTTGCCGTGTTCGTTCCAACGTGGCATCCCGAAAACTGCATTCAGTGCAATAACTGTGCGTTCGTCTGCCCGCACGCGGCCATTCGCCCGTTTGCCATGACCGAAGAGGAAGCCGCAAAAGCTCCGGCGGTCACCAAGTTCACCGAAAAACCGGTCATTAAGACCAACTACAAATTCACCATGGCCATCAGCCCGCTGGACTGCATGGGCTGCACGCTTTGCGTAAAGGCCTGCCCGGTTTCCAACAAGGCCATCGAGAACGCACAGAAGACGGTTGCCGCCGAGCAGCCCGACCTTGATCCCAAGGCCGCCGCGAAGGCCGCCGCAAAACTCGCCGCTCCCAAGCTCGCCATCGAGATGGTACCGCAGGCAAAAGAGTCCGAGCAGCAGGCCGCGTTTGACTACGCCGTAGCCAACGTTTCCGAAAAGCCCGAACTCATCAACGCAACGGTCAAGGGCAGCCAGTTCAAGCAGCCCCTGCTTGAATTCTCCGGCTCCTGCGCAGGTTGCGCCGAAACTTCCTACGCGCGCATTGTCACCCAGTTGTTCGGCGAGCGGATGTATATTTCCAACGCCACCGGCTGCTCCTCCATTTGGGGCGGTTCGGCTCCCGCAACCCCCTACACGGTCAACCGCGAATCGGGCAAGGGTCCGGCTTGGGCAAACTCGCTGTTCGAGGATAACGCCGAGCACGGTTTGGGCATTGCCCTCGGTCAAAAGACCGTTCGCGCAAAGCTCATCAGCTATATCAAGGCGCTGGGCGAGAAGGTAGAGGACGCCGGGAAGAAGGCGATCATCGACGAATACCTGAACACCGTGGACGACGGCGAGAAGAACGCCGCGGCTACCAAGGCGCTGGTCGAAATGCTGGAAAAATGCGGATGCGACGAAGCCAAGAAGATTTTGGCCGAGAAAGATTACCTTGCCAAGAAGTCGATCTGGATCTTCGGCGGCGACGGCTGGGCATACGACATCGGCTTCGGCGGTCTTGACCACGTGCTCGCTTCGGGCGAGGACGTCAATGTCTTCGTCTTCGATACCGAGGTGTATTCCAACACCGGCGGTCAGGCGTCCAAGGCCTCCAATATCGGTCAGGTGGCGCAGTTTGCCGCGGCCGGTAAGGCGATCGGAAAGAAGAATCTTGCCGAAATTGCCATGTCCTACGGCTACGTTTACGTTGCCCAGGTTGCTATGGGCGCGGATATGAACCAGTTGCTCAAAGCCCTCAAAGAGGCGGAGGCATATCACGGCCCGTCCCTCATCATCGGCTATGCGCCCTGCGAAATGCACGGGCTCAAAGGCGGTATGCAGAACTGCCAGCTCGAAATGAAGAAGGCGGTTGAGGCCGGTTATTGGCAGATGTTCCGCTACAATCCCACGCTGGAAGCAAACAAACTCTCCATCGACTCCAAGGAGCCCAGCCGCGATTACGTAGACTTCATCAAGTCCGAAACCCGCTATGCAAGATTGGCGCAGTCCTTCCCCGAAAGAGCCGCCGAGCTCTTCGCAAAGGCCGACGCCAACGCAAAGGCAAAATATCAACGCTTGCTCAAAATGGGCAAACTGTACGAATAATTCCGCAAGCGCGGAATGAAGAAGCCCCCGACCTGCCGCGGCAGGCCGGGGGTATTTTGCTCTTGACGAAACGCCCTTTATATGATATAATACAGCTGGTATCGTATCTTTTTAGGGAAGGGGGAACGGCAAATGGCAAAACGACACTACGAAAAACCAAAACGCGAAACGCGAAAGGTCATCTATTACACGAACGAACTGACCGACGAGTTTTCCACCGCAGTGATCGAGCCGATCAGGATCGACAAGGATTACGTTTACGTCCGCAAATCGCTTTTCCGCCGCTTCACCCATTTTTTCTGGTATCGCATCGTCGCGCATCCCATCGCCTTTTTTTATACAAAATGCAAGTTCCATCATAAAATCGTGAATGCGCAGGTGTTAAAGCCCTACCGGGGGCAGGGCTATTTCCTGTACGGCAACCACACGCAGGATCTTGGCGACGCGTTCATGCCGAATATGATCCAAAAAAGCAAGGATAAATACATCATCGTTCACCCCAACAACGTGTCCATTCCCGCGGTGGGCAAAGTTGCGCCCTCGCTGGGGGCCATTCCGCTGCCCGACGACCGCGCGGCTTACCGCAATTTCCTTGCGGCCATTGAATATCGCATCAAGCAAAAAAAGGCCGTCGTCGTTTATCCCGAGGCGCATATCTGGCCTTATTACACCAAGATCCGCCCGTTCCCGGATACGTCGTTCTATTATCCTATCAAGTACGGCGCGCCGGTATTTTGCTTTACCAACACCTACCAAAAGCGGGGACGTTCCGAAAAACCGCGGATCGTGACCTACGTGGACGGTCCCTTCTTCCCGGACGAAAATCTCCCCCTGCGCGAGCGGACGGCCGACCTGCGCAACCGCGTGTACGAAACCATGTGCCGCCGCGCCGAAAAATCCGACTGCGTGGTCATTCAATATCTCAAAAAGGAGGAAAGCGAAACATGATGAACCTTTTGTTTTGCGGGAACGACAAAGTTTTCGACGGTATTCTGACCTGTGTGCTTTCCATTCTGAAACGGAGCCGCACCGACGAGCCGATCACCGTTTACCTTTACACCATGGACCTGACCGCGCTCAAACCGAACTATACGCCCATCCCGCCGGAAATGGCAAGCTTCCTTCAAGACGTGATGCGCGAATACAACCCCGAAAACCGCGTGCTTCTTTTTGACGTTGGCAATTATTACCGCGCCGAGTTTTCCGGCTGCCCCAATGAGAATGCCTATTGCTCGCCCTACACGCTCATTCGCCTGTTTGCCGATCTGGTGCCGGGAATGCCAGAAAAGCTTTTGTATCTGGATGCCGATCTGCTTTTCAACCGCGATATCCACCTGCTGTACGATATAGACGTGGAGGGCTACGAATACGCCGCGGCGCGTGACCATTACGGCAAATATCTCATCCACCCAAACTACGTCAACGCCGGGGTATTGCTCTTTAACATGAAATTGATGCGGGAAACCAATCTTTTGGGCAAGGCGCGCGAGTGGATCCGCAAAAAGAAACTCGTCTTTGCCGATCAATCGGCGCTCATCCGCTCCACCACCCGCAAAAAGATGCTCCCGCAAAAGTTCAACGATCAAAAGTTTCTGCATAAAAGCACGGTGGTGCGCCATTTTTCCAAGCGGCTGTTCTGGCTGCCGTATCCGCATACCGACAACGTCAAACAATGGCAGGTCACACGGGTGCATAAAATTTTTCGGTATTTCTGCTTTGACGATATTTTGTTTGAATATATCTACCTGCGCAAAAAATACGATGCGGAGAGCAAAAACAAATGAACCAGCAAATCATTCCCATCTTTTACGCCTGCGACGACCGCTTTGCCAAATACGGCGTGGTTTCGCTTTTTTCGGCTTTGCAAAACGCGGCAAAGGATCGGCGCTATCGCGTGCATATTCTGTATTCCGAGCTTTCGGACGGGATGAAAGCCGCTTTTTCAACGCTTGCGAGCGAACGCGCCGAAATTTGCTTTGAAAAGGTTTCGGAATTTTTGGATACCATTGCAGGCGGCCTTCCCGTGCGGCATTACTACACCAAAACCACCTACTACCGCCTGTTCATTGCCGAGCAGTTCCCGCAGTACGAAAAAGTCCTCTATCTGGATAGCGATACCGTTGTGCAGGGCGATATTGCCCGCCTGTACGATACCGATATTTCCGACCGTATGCTTGCCGCCTGCCACGAGCAGGTCATGGAGCAAATGGAAGTTTACGGCACCTATTGCGAGGAAGTGGTGGGCGTTTCGCGGCATAATTTCTTCAACGCCGGAGTCATGCTCATCAACTGCGAAGAGTTCCGCCGCCGCAAGGTGTTTGAAAAATTCGTGCAGCGGTTGGGCGAGTATCATTTTGCAGTCACGCAGGACGAGGATTACCTCAACCTGATCTGCAAGGATCACGTCAAATTCCTCGATCAGCATTGGAACACCGAAATTTGCGAAGGCATTTCCTATCCCTACAACGAGCGGGAAGGGTGGATTTTGCACTACATTATGGCAAACAAACCCTGGCATTTCCGGGAGGCGAAACACGCCGATCTGTTTTGGAGTTATGCCGAAAAAACCGCCGTTTTTGCCGATTTGCGCGCCGAGCTGGACGCCTACACCGACGAGGAGCGCGCCCGCGACCGGGCGGTGGGCGAGAACCTTTGCGAGCTTGCAAAATCCGAGATCGCGCGCGAGGATAACTACCAAAAAATGTTGGATCGCACCGTGCGCGCCGCCGACCGCGTTGCCGTGGTCAAAAAAATTGCCGAATTTGAGCGCGAAGGGAAGTTTTCGATCGACGTAGAGGATGACCCCCCCTCGCGGCAGATCCAACCCGACGAGATCGACTATTTGCGCCGCAGTCCCATTGCAAAATTAAAAACGAAAATTGCCTATTTCCGTGCCAAACGGTTTTTGAATTACATCAAAAAGCACCACTACATGATCATCCGGGAGATCCGGGGCATTGAAAATCTCCGAAATCTCCAATCGGGCGCGGTCATCACCTGCAACCATTTCAACGCGTTTGACAGCTTTGCCATGCACGAGGTGTTTGTGGCGTCGGGGCAAAAGAAAAGGTCGATGTTCCGCGTTATCCGGGAGGGGAATTATACCTCGTTCCCCGGCTTTTACGGCTATCTGATGCGGCATTTTTACACCCTGCCGCTCTCTTCCAACACCAAAACCATGCAAAAGTTCATCAAAGCCACCGATCAGCTTTTGCAACAGGGTAACTTCGTGCTGTTCTACCCGGAGCAAAGTATGTGGTGGAATTACCGCAAGCCCAAGCCGCTCCAACCGGGGGCCTACCGGTTTGCGGTCAAAAACAAGGTGCCGGTGGTGCCCTGCTTTATCACCATGCGCGATTCGGAATATCCGGGGTCGGACGGTTACCCGGTGCAGGAATACACCGTAACCGTGGGCAGCCCGATCTACCCGCAGGATGCGCTTTCCTACAAGGATAACGTTCAACGCCTGATGGACGAAAACTTTGCCGCCTGGAAGCAGGTTTACGAAACCGTTTACGATATGCCGCTCGAATATACCACCGAAAAATAAAAACGAAAAAGGAGAACCGCCATGCTTGGAAATTTCAGCTACCACAACCCCACCAAACTCTATTTCGGCCCCGATTCACTTCAATACCTGAACGAGGAACTGCCCAAATACGGAAAGAACGTGCAGCTGATCTACGGCGGCGGCTCCATTAAAAAGAACGGGATCTACGAAGCCGTAGTCGCCATTCTCAAACAGAACGGCAAGACCATTGTGGAGGACGGCGGCGTGATGCCCAACCCGACTATCGACAAGGTGCGCGACGGCGTGCGCATCGCCCGCGAGGGGAAAGTCGATCTGCTCCTTGCCGTTGGCGGCGGCTCCTGCTGTGACTACGCCAAGGCGGTGGCCGTTTCGGTCAACTGTGCCGACGACCCCTGGGAGAAATACTACGTCCGCTATGAGGAGCCCGATTGCAAGATCCTGCCGGTTGGCTGTGTGCTGACCATGGCGGGCACCGGCTCCGAGATGAACGCCGGCGCCGTGATCACCAATCCCGCCAAAAAAATGAAGCGCGGCCACGTCTTCGGGCCGGAAGTCATGCCCAAGTTCTCGGTTCTCAACCCCAACTTTACCATGTCGCTCCCGCGGCGGCAGATGATTGCCGGCATTTACGATATTTTCAGCCATATCTGCGAGCAGTATTTTTCGGGCGAGGACGACAACGTGAGCGATTATCTTGCCGAAGGGCTGATGAAATCGGTCATTCACAGCTCGCTCATCGCCGCCGAAAACCCCGAGGATTACGAAGCGCGCTCCAATATTATGTGGTCGGCAACTTGGGCGCTGAATACGCTCATCTCGCGTGGAAAGACCACCGACTGGATGGTGCATCAGCTCGGCCACGCCGTCAGCGCATGGACCGACGCCACGCACGGCTTGACTCTTGCCGCGGTATCGCTCCCCTATTATCGGCTGATTCTGCCGTATGGGCAACAAAAATTTGCTCGCTTTGCCACCGAGGTCTGGGGAGTGGACGCCAAGGGAAAAACCGAACGCCAGGTGGCCGATGAAGGTCTTGTGCAAATGGAATGCTGGATGCGCAAGCTGGGGCTCCCGCTTTCTATCGGCGAGCTGGGCGCCACCGCCGAAATGGTGGAGGGAATGGCCGATTCTACCAACCTTTTGCGCGGCGCGTATCACAAGCTCACCCGCGCCGAGGTTGTAAAAATTTTCAAAGAAAGCTTATAAATCATGGTATCACTTCTGCTCGCGGTTATTTATCTTGCATTCGTCAGTCTCGGCTTGCCGGATTCACTTTTGGGCGCCGCATGGCCGGCCATGTACGGCGGGTTTAACGTTCCGCAATCCTTTGCCGGAATCGTCTCGGTCATTATTTCGGCCGGTACGATTGTATCCAGTCTGTTTTCCGACCGGCTGACCAAAAAATTTACAGCAAAATTTGTTGTTTGCGTCAGTGTGCTGACAACGGCAGTATCGCTTCTCGGGTTCTCATTTTCCACCGCATACTGGCAAATCTGCCTGTGGGGTATTCCCTATGGGTTGGGGGCCGGCGCGATTGATGCGGCGCTGAATAACTATGTTGCCCTGCATTACTCCGCGCGGCATATGAGCTGGTTGCATTGTTGTTGGGGCGTTGGCACCATGATCAGCCCCTACGTTATGAGCTTCGCGTTGTCGCGCGGCGGTTGGCAGGGCGGATACCGGATTGTTTCTTTTGTGCAGTTCGGCATTACGGCCGTGCTATTCCTTTCCCTGCCGCTTTGGAAGGCGCACCGCGCCGGACAAGTTGAGAAAAACGAGGAGAAAGCGCAATCAACGGGAGCTTTGCGCGCATTGAAGCTACGCGGCGTTCCGGCTGTGCTTGTCGGCTTTTTCTGCTATTGCTCCTTGGAATCTAACTGTATGCTTTGGTCGGCTTCCTATTTGGTTGGCACGCATGGCATGACCGAGGAACGCGCCGCAGCGTTCTGCTCATTCTTTTTCATTGGCATTACGGTAGGAAGATTTCTCTCCGGTTTTCTCGCCGACCGCTTGGGAGATGCCAAAATGATCCGCCTTGGCATTGGAATCATTTTGGTGGGGCTTTTGATCTTGTCAATTTCCGCGTTGCCCGCATGGGTTTCTCTTGCAGGGTTGTTGGTAGTTGGATTGGGGTGTGCGCCGGTCTATCCTTCTATTATTCATTCTACGCCGGGAAAGTTCGGTGCCGGAAATTCGCAATCGATTATTGGTATGCAAATGGCGGCCGCCTATACGGGAACCCTGCTTGCACCGCCGCTGTTCGGTTTTCTTGCCGAAGGCGCGGGACTTTGGATTTTGCCAATGTTTCTTGCCTTGCTGGCGGTTTGCACCATTCTCTTTTTGGAGATCTCCCACCGCCGGGCAAATAAAAAAACGGACTGATCGGATCAGTCCGTTTTTTGTATTCCGGTTTTTATTTTGCGGTTTTCTTTGCCCGCAGTTTTTGAATCAGGAAATGCACGCCGTAAAAGGAGACAATGGCAATGTAGAACAGCCCAAGGACGATAACGGGATAGAAAAACGTTTGGTAAACAAAGCTTTCCCCAAACAGATTGTAAAAAATGTCGTAGGGCGTTCCGTCGCCGCCTTTGATGAACATATAGTTATAGGGAATGGTATAATCGGCGATCAGCGCGACAACGTAGAAACCGGAGATAATGCCAAAGGTGGTGGGAATGTTCCGCTTTTCCATTTTGAGCATTCCGGAAACGGCAAGGTAGAGCGAGGCAAAGCCCGAAATGCAATGCGTCACGCCGGAAAAAACGTTATCCAGCGAGAGCACGGGGTAGCAAGCGTAGTTCTGCGCGGCGCCAATGGTGCCGAACACCGCGCCGAGAATGCCGAAGATGAAAACAAAATCAATGGCCGCGCTTTTGAGCCGTCCTTTGGCAAAGGCCGCCAGCGGCAGGGAGATGAGTTGAATGCTGCACATAAAGAGCGGAAGATTATGCAGGATCGTTCCCCACGGGTCGTCGCCGCGAATGCAGAAAACGGTAATTTTGAAAATTTCCAAACAGTCAATCAGAATTGCCGCGGCAATCAGCACGCGGTTTTTCGTTTTCTCCGGCCGCTTGCGGTTGCGCAGACCGAGAAAAACGGCAAGACCGATCATAACGGCCATTAAGGAAAAAACGAATACAAGGTGTTGCCAGGAGTAAGCGCCTTCCGGCGTGCGTTGATATCCGCCGATTCCGAAAAATTCTTTCATGAGTTCTCCTTTTTGGTTTGATAAGCAGAACGCGTTCGACAAAATACGACCGTCTTTATTATACCACATAATTCCGAAAATGCAACCCTCTTATGCAAAAAGCGGCCAACCGCAAAACGGTTGGCCGCTTTTTTGTAAACAAATCAGCGAAATTCGGTTTTTCCGTCGGCAAGGTAGACGTGGGAGCGGAGAATGGAGTATTCTTCCTTTGCAGGGTCGCCCGAAAGAATGCCGAGTTCGCGCCGCGCGGCCGAAATGAGCATTTCGGGGTTGAGGTAACTCCCCTCGCTTGCCGAAAGCAGGGCGCTCGCCCGGATCTCGCCGGGGCGGTCGGCGTTGTAGACCACACGAATGTCGCGCACGAGCGGGATCACGTCGATCTCCTTGTCGCCGGATTTCGTTTTTTTCGTCATCAACAGCGGCGCGGTTGTCCAAAGCTTTTGCAAGGCCGCTGCGGTTTCGGCCGTCGCCCCGGCGAAGCGGAGCGAGATTTCATAACGCGCCCAGCAAATATCCGAAAGTTTGGAAGTTGGCTCGTAGACCTCGCTGACCTCCATTTCGTTCGTCAGTTCAAGGTTCAGGCGGCGGCGCACCTCGGCGGGGGGAATATCGCGGTCGAGCCGCAGGTCGATAAATTCGCACTCGCTTTCGGTACCCACCGAAAGGGGGAGGCCGAAGGCAACCTTGGCATGGGGGTTGAACCCCTGCGTGTACCACATGGGAATATCCGCCCGCACCAGCACGCGCGAAAAGGTGCGTTGCAAATCGAGGTGGGAAATAAACTGCAAACTGCCCACTTTGCGGAATTTGAGGCGCAGGGTTTTCGGCTCGGTCAGTTTTTCCCACTTTGCGAAAATCGCTTGCCGGTCGGGAATTTCCACCGGCGGCAGGGCGGTGGTTTCTTCGGGCGGCAGGACTTTCACGCGCGGGCAAACGGCACGCTCGCCGCCCAGGGCGTTTGCGCCGCACCCGCTGCAACTTTCGCGGCAGTTGGGCGTTGTTTTCCCGGTATAGGCGCGCTCGCGTTCGCGTAAGAAGAACTCTTTGGTAATGCCGCAGTCAATAATATCCCAGGGCAACACTTCATCCTCGGCAAAGCCGCGGCAGGAATAAAAATTCGGGTCCAGACCCGCGCGGGCAATCACGTCCAGCCATTTTTGATAGTTGAAGTATTCGTCCCAGGCGTCAAATTTAAAGCCCTCGGCACAGGCAAGCTCCAACGCTTTGGAAAGCCGACGGTCGCCGCGCGCCAGCACGGCCTCGATATGGCTGACCTCGGCGTTGTGGTGCTGGTAGCGGATATGGCGGTTGGTAATGTGGTCGCCCACCACCTTTTGCTTGCGCGCCAGTTCCTCCATAGTGTCCTGCGGCTCCCATTGAAAGGCGGTAAAGGGCTTGGGAATAAAGCAGGAAACGCTGACGGTTACTTGCGGGCGGCGTCCCTTTTGGCGGTTGGGGTTGGCAAAAAAAGCGTCCACCACGCGCTCGGCCAGCGCGCCGATGCCGGCGAGGTCCTCGTCGGTTTCGGTGGGCAGCCCTTCCATAAAGTAGAGCTTGACGTTGGTTTTCCCGGCGTTGAACGCCACGTTCACAGCGCGCAGAACGTCCTCTTCCAGCACGTTTTTGTTGATCACGTCGCGCAGGCGTTGGGTTCCCGCCTCGGGCGCAAAGGTGAGCGAGGAGGAGCGAACGCTCTCAATGCGGTTCATCAGATCGCGGTTGAAGTTGTCCACGCGCAAAGAGGGAAGCGAAAGACTGACCATGTTGTCGTCGGTCCAGGCGAGCAGATCGTCGCAAAGCGGTTCCAGCGCGGTATAATCGCTGATGGAAAGAGAGGTCAGCGAGATCTCCTCGTACCCCGTGCTGTGAAAGAGAGCTTTTGCCTGACGGTTGAGAACTTCGTGCGATTTTTCGCGCACCGGGCGATAGATCGCCCCGGCCTGACAGAACCGGCAGCCGCGAATACACCCGCGGTAAACTTCCAGCATAATGCGGTCGTGTACCGTTTCAATATAGGGCATGACCACCTGATCGGGAAAATAGACCCTGTCCAGATCGCGGATGATCTGTTTTTGCACGCGGGCGGGAATTTCGGGGTCGACCGGGCGGTAGGCCTTGATCCGGCCGTCCGGGAAGTAGTCCACCTCGTAAAGCGAGGGCACGTAAACGCCGGGAATGGTTTTGGCCGCCTCGCGCAAAAACGCGGCGCGGGTGTAGCGCCCCTCGTCCTTCATTTTAATATAGAGTTTGACGATCGAGGGAAGCATGATCTCCCCTTCGCCAATGTTGAACAGGTCAAAAAAGTCGGCAATCGGTTCGGGGTTGAAGGAGCAGGGGCCGCCGCCGATGACGATGGGATCTTCCTCGGCCCGGTCGGCGGAACGGAGCGGAATTTTGGCAAGATCGAGCATATTCAGCACGTTGGTGTAGCTCATTTCGTATTGCAACGTAAAGCCAACAAAATCGAAAACGCCGAGGGGATCTTTGCTTTCCAGCGCCACCAGGGGCAAATCGTGCTTTTTCATTTCCTCCTGCATATCCACCCAGGGGTCGTAAACCCGCTCGCACCAAATATCCTCCTCCCGGTTGAGCGCGCCGTAAAGCAGGCGCACGCCCAGGTTGGACATTCCGATCTCATACGTATCGGGAAAGCAGAAGGCAAACCGCGCTTTGACGCGAGAGGGGTCTTTTAATATCTGACCGTATTCGCCCCCGGAGTAGCGCGCCGGCTTTTGCACCGATTTGAGAATGGTGCTGTTGGGCAGTTGTTTGGATTGGGCCATAAAAAACTCTTTTCCGCAATAACCGGAGGTTTTCCCAAAAAGGAGAACCTCCGGCATTGCTGTGCGATCAATTTTGATTTTCGTTTGCAAGATTTTCGCGCGTATCCTCAAATACGGCGCGGCGGCGAAGGGAAATAGCGGAGATTAACCAGGAAATAATCAACCAGATCAACCGGTAGCCCACCGCTATCAGCGGCAGGAAGGGGCGCCAATTTCCCGGCAACAGCCAGGCAAGGAAAAAGGCCAGCAACGCGCCCGGGAAAATAGAGGTAAGCAGTGCCCGGAACCCGGATTGCCGCGCCCGCACAATGAGCGAGGCGGCGCGCAGCGGGTAGGAGGTTGCCAAAGGCCCGTCCAGCGTGACGGCACCGGTATCGGTGATCTCGGAGGTGGAGGGAATTTCAAACTGTGCCGGTTTGATTACGCGAACGACCTCGTCGCCGTCGGCAAAACCGATATGGAGGAAAGAGTCGTTCAGGTTGGGGTCGTAGGATTGCACGGCAAGCGTGGTATCTGTGCGAATCAGGAGCGAGATGATCTCGCGGAAGGACTGGTTCATCGTGTAGGCGATCTCGTAGGTCAGCTTCAACGTTCCGTTTACGGCAACGTACAAAGCGCTCACGCCGCGCGAACGGCCGACCGCGCGATCGGTGGATTCGCGGGGGATATCCACGCCGCTGTGAAGAAGAAAGGCGGAATCGCCCGCCAGAATGCGGTATTTATTGTCGATCAATGCTTCCACGCCGGTTTCGGTCAGTCGCACCAAACTAATGGTCAAATTGGGATCTTCTTCCATTAAAATGGGCTGTTCCACCGTTGCCAGCGTTCCGCCCACTTTGCGGAACAGCGCCTCGGCAAAGCGGATATCGCGGCGGAACTCGTCGCCGTCCGGCAGGTTGACCTGCGTTTGCCGTTTAGCGCGGAAGGCGTCGGTATCGTTGAAAATGATGGTTTTGGGAACGCTGTATTCGTTAACCGAACCCTCGCCCACCAGCACCGAGCGGCGGGAAACAAGATGGCGGTTGGCGCGCCGCAGCGGATCAAAGAAGAGGTAGATCGCGCTTGCGGGAGTGGAGAACGCGAGCGTTGCGGCAAAGACCAGAATGCCCCGCATCGGGCTGGAAAAGACCATAGAGGCGGTCAGCCCGCCGGCAACGGCGCAAATCAGGGTGAGAACGATCATTTGCGTAAAAGCGCCGGAAGCGGCGGAAAGATCGTTCATACGGCGGAAGAAGCCAACCACTTCGTGCGCGCGGCGCACGCGATAGAGCGCCTGTCCGGCCTCGTCGTTGATAATTTTGACCGTGCGGTTGCCCTGGCGTAGTTTCTTTTTGCGGGGTTCCACTTCCTCCAAAACGGTTTTCAGCTCGGAGGAGGATACCATTTTGAAGGTGCGGATCTCGTCTGCAATGCGGATTGCGTCGCTAACCAACAGCAACAAAAGCGTTGTGTTTGCCGCAAAGTTCATGGGTGGTAGAGCGGTTTCCGGCGTGAGAATTGCCGAAACGATAGCACCGGCGCCGTAAAGCCAAATGAAGGGAATGACCACGGCAACGATCGAATAGGGTGTGGGTTCAAATTTTAAGAATGCGCGCCACCCGGCAAGAATGCGCTTTCCGGCAAGAAAAATGCCAACCGAGAACAGCACCAACCCGATGGAAGGGAAAAGGAAGGGAATTCCCGTAAGCGCTTCGGGCAAATACGGAGCAAAGAATTTCGGAAAATCCACAAAGAAGAGCAGGACAGAGAGCAAAGCCATCAGCGCAATGCGCAGTGTCAGGCGTTTGCGGTCGTGGGAATAGGCGGCAAGCACGTTTTCGGCGGGAACGGCCGAGGTGTATTCTTTTCCGCGGTAGCCGAAGGCCTGTCCGTAGTAGTCGCCCGAATTCAGGCGGGAGTGGCGAAGATGTTCGTATTTCAGCTTTTTCAGCGTTTCGTAGCCGACCAGACGGCCAAGCTCGTTTTCGTAGCCCAGCTCGAAAATCAGGGCAATATCGCTTTCGTCCAGCCCCGTGCGCTTTGCGATTACCGAGGTGGCGTCCAGATCCTCGTCGTTTTTCACTTTTTTATTGCGAAGATGGCGCTTATTCGCCGAGGGATCGCTCACCGTTTCGGTTGCTTCGGTGTTTTCGATCGGCTCAACGGTGGAGGAGGCCTGACTGTCGAAATCAACGATCACGGGGGAAGGCGCGCGCAGGGGCGTTTCGGCGGTTGGTTGTTCCTCGGGAGCCGCCTGCCGCGGCGTTTCCTTTTGAGGGACCGCTTTTGGCGGAATTTTTACCGGCTCCTGTGCGGACGATGTTGCTCCAATGCGTTCGGCGCCTACGCGGGGCGCCGAAATATCCCCCATTTTAGGGGCGCCGACCGGCGGCTTTTTTTGCGGCGGTACGGCGGGCGCCGCGGGGCGTTGCCCGATCGCGCCGGTATTCACGCCGCTTCTGCGGCGCGGCGGGATTTTCACCGTGTTGGGTCTTGCCTTTTTTGCGGGAGCTGCTTTTGCTTCGGCTTTTGCTTCCGCAGCTTTCAAGGTGGTTGGGTCGGTGGGGTTCTTTCCGGTAACGTCCGGCGCGTCCTCGGTCAGGGCCAGAATAGCGGCGGGAGCGGCGGCCTGCGGCCGGGATTCCTCTGCACGGGCCGGTTCTTCCGGTTTTTCCGAAACTTTTGCTTTTACCTTTTCCGGCTCCGGCTTTGCAACGGGCGCGGGCACTTCATTTGGCTGTTCCGGCTTTGTCGGTTCCTCGCTTGCGGGTTCTTCGGGCGCGGGCGGCTCTTTCACTGCCGGTTCCGGGGGATCGGTCGGTTTCTCCGCAAGCTCTTCTATTTCGTCCGGAAAGGCGGCGTGCAGTTTTTTCAACAGCTCTTCCGCTTTTTGACGGTCAGTTTCTTTGCTCATCGGGAAAGGGGCTCCTTTCGTTCGGATTTACATGATCTTTTCATTTCTGGTGGTGTTGTTTTGCCGCCTCGGCCAAAAGAATGGCGGCGGCTGTGGAAACGTTGAAGGAATTGACCTTTCCGTAAAGCGGGATGGAAAGAACGCCGTCGCAGGTTTTGCGAACGATCTGGGAAACGCCGTCCCCCTCGCTGCCCATCACAATGGCGCAGGGGCCTTTCAGGTCGGCTTCGTAAACGCTTTTGCCGTCGGCTTCTGCGGCGTAGACCCAAATTCCTTTTTCCTTTAAATTTTCAATGGTAGAGGCAATGTTTGCAACCTTTGCAACGGCAAGATGCTCCAAAGCTCCGGCCGAGGCCTTTGTGACCAGCGGGGTCAAACCCACGGCGCGGCGCTTGGAAATGATCAACCCGTGCGCGCCGCAGCATTCCGCGCAGCGGATAATAGCGCCAAGGTTGTAAGGGTCGGTCACCCCGTCGCAAAGTACGATCAAGGGGTCCTCGCCGCGTTCTTTCGCAATGGCAAGAATATCCTCCACCGTGCAGTAATCCTTTTCGGCGGCAAAGGCGATCACGCCCTGGTGGGGTGCAAATCCGGCAAGGGCGTCCAGCTTGGGCTTTTCGGTTTCCACTACCGGAATGCCGCGCTCGATGGCCTGAGCCACCAGCAGGACGATCGACCCGGTGCGTTCGCCTTTTTGCACCAGCAGCTTGTCCACCGTTCTTCCGCCTTTGAGCAGTTCTCGAACGGCGTTCCTGCCGATCACTGCGCCCTCGGGCGGTTCGGCGTTTGAAAAAGCGGGTTTTCCGGGCGAATGCCGCCGGGGCTGCTCGTTTCGCTCCCGTGGAGCGCGGTCAAACGGCCTTTTTTCGCGCGAAAAATCCGGGGATCCGTTTTTTTCGTTCCGTTGCGGTTTCTTATTTTGCATAACTGTATCGGTTCCTTTTGCAAAGCGATTGCAAATTCCCTCAAAAAAGCAAAAACGCTTGTTTCGGGGTACTTACTGGAAATATTATAACATATAATTTATTTTTTGTATAGTTATTTTTGAAAATTTTGGGAAAACGGCCTGTTTTTTCATCGACATATTTTGCGGATCAAACAACTTCCGCAAGGATTTTTTCGAAAGCCCTTGCAAAAAAAAGGAAAGATTGCTATAATGGTATGGTATTGAAAAACGAACGGGAGAAAACGCTTTGAACGAGATTTGCCGAGAGATTAACCGAAGAAGGACCTTTGCCATTATTTCCCACCCGGACGCCGGAAAAACCACGCTGACCGAAAAGTTTTTGCTTTACGGCGGCGCCATTCAAACGGCCGGTTCGGTAAAAGGGAAGGCCTCCGACCGCCACGCCGTTTCGGACTGGATGGAGATGGAGAAAAAGAGAGGCATTTCCATTACTTCCTCGGTCATGCAGTTTGAATACGAGGGATACTGCATCAACATTCTGGATACGCCGGGGCACCAGGACTTTTCGGAGGACACCTACCGCACACTCATGGCGGCGGACAGCGCCGTTATGGTGATTGACGCGGCGAAAGGGATCGAGCCGCAAACCCGCAAGCTGTTCAAGGTTTGCGCCATGCGGCATATTCCCATTTTTACCTTTATCAACAAACTGGACCACGAGGCGCGTGACCCGTTTGACCTGATTGACGAATTGGAAAAAGAATTCGGGATCGGCACTTACCCCATGAACTGGCCGATCGGCTGCGGCGTTGGCTTTAAGGGCGTTTACGACCGGGAGGGCCGCAAAATTCTCGCCTTCGGCGATTCGCACCGCGGGCGCGACCGGCTTTCGTCGATCGACTGCGATATTGCAGACGTGGAAAAAATGGATTCACTGATCGGTTCCTACGCGCGCGAGGAGCTGACCGGCCAGATCGAGCTTTTGGACGGTGCGTCCTTCGATTTTGATTTGGAGCAGGTGCGAAACGGCAAGTTAAGCCCCGTCTTTTTCGGTTCGGCGCTCAATAACTTCGGCGTGGAGTTCTTTTTGGAGCATTTTTTGAAAATGACCACCGCGCCCCTGCCGCGCACGACCGAGACCGAAACGATAGACCCTTTCTCGCCCGACTTTTCGGCGTTCGTTTTCAAAATTCAGGCGAACATGAACAAAGCGCACCGCGACCGCATTGCCTTTTTGCGGATCGTTTCGGGCAAATTCGAGCGGGATTCCGAGTATTTTCACGTGCAGGCGGGCAAGGAGATCAAACTTTCCCAGCCGCAGCAGATGATGGCGCAGGAGCGCGCCGGAATTACCGAGGCGTACGCGGGCGATATTATCGGCGTGTTCGATCCCGGCATTTTCTCCATTGGGGATACGGTTTGCGCCAAGAGCCACAAAGTGCGTTTTGAGGGGATTCCCACCTTTGCGCCCGAATGCTTTATTATGGTGGAGCAAACCGACAGCATGAAGCGCAAGCAGTTTGCGAAAGGAATGAACCAGATCGCCCAGGAGGGCGCCATTCAGATTTTCACCGAGCCGGGCGGCGGTTTGGAGCGCGTGTACGTCGGCGTTGTGGGCACCTTGCAGTTTGACGTGTTGGAATCGCGCATGAAATCGGAATACGGCGTGACCTACAAGCAATACCCGCAGAGTTACCAGTATATCCGCCGCGTTTGCAACGGTGCCGACCCGCAAAAATTACACCTGTTCGGCGTGAAATGGGTGCAGGATTTTCACGGAAGGGATTTTCTGCTGTTCAACAGCGAGTGGCAGGTGGGGCACACCTTGGAGGATAACCCCGGGCTGGAACTTGCGGAGTTTGGAAAATAAGAGAAAAAGGGCGTTGCGGTTGCAACGCCCTTTTTGATCTTTTTTCATTCCTCTTGCGCCTGTTCGTCCAGCGCATCGATCTTGGTCGAGTCGTCGTGGGGGATCGGTTTCCAGCCAAGGTGGCGGGAGAAGAACGCCTGCACGTCGATCAGCGGCTCAATGCCCATGAAAATGGGGAAGAACAGCACGATCAAAACCTTGCGGATGGGGTTGACCCCGTGAATGCGTTTGCGCTCAATGAAAAACATCAGAACGGCGACCAGCATCATAAACGGCAGGGCAAACAGCGCCGAGCGCGCCCAGTTGAACAAAATGCCTTCCGACAAGAAGAAACTGTACGTATCCCCAAGGAAAAGCCGTTCCCAGGTGTAATTTTTATCCACCAGCGGGGTCAGCAGTTCCAGCCCGAACTGCAAAATCTGCAAAAAGAGCAAAAACAGCGGCGAGGGGATGGTGTTTACGGCAATATCGTAAAGCGAAACGCGGTGTTTGGTTTCCTTTTTGAAAATGCCGGCAACCAACTCTTTAAATCGCGCGTAAAAGACCAACAAGTGTCCGCGCGACCAACGCACGCGCTGGCGCCACATGATTTTTAACGAGGTGGGCTGTTCGTCGTAGAACACGGCCTCGTCGCAATAGCGGATGTTGTGCTCAAACAAAATCTGGTCGGCGGTAAACTCCCAGTCCTCGGTCAGGGTCACGTAAGGCCAGCCGTTTTTTACAATGTTGGAGCCGATCAGGTATCCGGTTCCCTGAACGCGGGTGGAGCACCCCAGCACCGTTCTGCCGCGGCTTTCCAGCCGGCAACCAACAGCAAAATACATTCCGTAAAGGCCGGAGATCAGGTTTTTGCCGAAGTTTTTGGAATTGCGGTAAGAGGTGATCACGCTTTTTCTGTGGTAGTATTCAAACGCATCGTTCATTTTGGAAATATAGTTTTTATCCAAAACGTTGTCGGCGTTGAAAAGGAAGAACCCGTCAAACGATTTCGTCTTGTAGTCGCGCTCAATGCAGGAAAACAGGTATTTGAAGGCGTAACCCATGGTGCATTCATCGGGGTTGTTGTATTCGTAAACGGTGGCGCCGCATTGCCGCGCGATCTCGGCGGTTTTGTCGGTGCAGTTGTGGGCAACCACGAAGATTTGCAATTTGTCTTGCGGGTATTCGTTCTTTTGAATGCTCTCGATCAGGCCGGCAATCACGGCTTCCTCGTTTCGCGCCGGAATGATCACCCCGTAACGGTTGATTTTATCGGTTTTCGGATAGCGTTTCTTTGTAAAAACGCCAACGATTCCAAACAGGGCAAAATGAAAAACCAGCGCGCCCAAAAGGATGAAAAGAATATTCATGATCAGTCGGACGATATGTAAATAATCCATAACCTTCTTTTCGGACGATTTGCCCGAAAAATTCCTTTATGTATTTTCTGAAAATATTTTGATTGAAAAAGACGTAAAAAAGAGCCGACTTTCATCGGTTTTCTCTCGTACTGCTGTTATTATACCACAAAGCGGAAGATAAATCAAGTCTTTTGCCGAATTTTGAAGGTTTACCCTTCCTTTTGGGAGAAAAGCGGTTTTTTCCGTTCCTCTTGACAATTCCGTTTGCTTTTGTTACAATAGATATGGAAATAAGAAAATCATGATCGGAGGGGAAGAAAATGAAAATCAGATTGAACGACGACGTAGAACAGGTGAAACTTATTCAGGAAGGATTGAAAGCCAAGGATGGTTACTGCCCCTGCCGCGTGGGAAAGCTCCCGGAGTTCAAGTGTATGTGCAAGGAATTCCGCGATCAGATCGCCGACCCCAACTTTGAAGGATTGTGCCATTGCGGGTTATACTATAAGGAAAAATAAGATTAAAAAAGAGAAAAGAGCCGCCCGCGGGCGGCTCTTTTTTCATTCTTCCAACTGCTCCAACAGCGGTGGAATTTCGTCAAGCGACTCCACACGCATCAGTTTCCCGCGCACGGCGGCCGAACCGCGCAGACCGTGGGTATACCATGCCAAATGTTTTCTTGCTTCGGCAATGCCGATCTTTTCGCCTTTTTCTTTTACCAAAAGCGCGGCGTGTTCCGTCGCCACGGCAATCCGTTCGGCAAGCGTGGGCGGCGAATAAGGACGGTTTTCCAGCGCGGCGAGAATTTCGGAGAAAATCCAGGGGTTGCCCTGCGCGCCCCGCGCGATCATAATGCCGTCGCAGTTCGTTTCGCACAGCATTTTCAGCGCGTCGGTTGCCGAAAAAAGATCGCCGTTGCCCAAAACGGGAACCGAAACCGCCTCTTTCACGCGGGCAATCGTTTCCCAATCGGCGCTCGGAGCGTACATTTGCTCCCGCGTTCTGCCGTGCACGCAGATCAAAGCGGCGCCGGCTTCCTCCATGCGGCGGGCAAAGTCAACGGCGCAAATATGATCTTTGTCCCAACCGATCCGTATTTTTACGGTGACCGGAAGGGATACGGCGTTTGCCACCGCCCGTACGATCGCGGCGGCGCGATCGGGATCTTTTAAAAGTGCGGCTCCTTCGCCGTTGCCAACGATTTTTGCCATGGGGCAGCCCATGTTAATATCAATGGCCGAAGGCGGGACCTCGCCGCACGCGCCGCGATAATTGCCCGATTCGAGCAGGCGCGCCGCCTCGGCAAGGAAGGTTGGTTCGGCGCCGAAGAGCTGGACCGCCATGGGAAGCTCGGCGCGCCGGACGGCGGCAAGGGGAGCGGTGCGAACGCGATTCGGCGTTGGCGAGCGGCGGCAGGATTGCTCGTAGCAAAGCGCCTTTGCCGAAACCATTTCACTAACGGTGTATTCGGCGCCGAACCGGCGGGCAAACGCACGGAAAACGCCGTCGCTCACGCCGGCCAGCGGAGCCAAACAAAGCCCGTGTTTCAGTTCCACCGCGCCGAATTTCACTTTTCCCATACGCGCCCGCTCCTTTTCCGAATTTTCTTTATTGTACCATAAACGAACGATAAATGCAAGCGTCGGCGGAAAAGATTCCGTCATAACGAAAATCGTTCGTCAGATTTCCGTTGAAAATCCGCTTCTTCGGCAGGGCATTTTCGGCGCGCGTGGCGAAGTGCGTCGCAACGGGTGTCCGGGAGTCGGAAGAGGACGAGCAAAAGCGTTTGCAAAGCGGGTGCGGATATGCTATGATGAGGGCAAACCGACCGAAAGGGGGAAGTTGAAAACATGAAGATCGGAAAACAGATCGCGCTGATCGCGATCGTTTCTCTGCTTGCAATCGGAGCTGCCGTTGCGATCGTTTGGTTTGGCAGCCCGACGGCGCAGCAAACCGCCGACCCGCCGGGAGCGCAGCAACCGGCAGATCAGAGCACCGGGCAAACCCAACCGCCCGCAAACGAACCAACAAAGCAAAAGGACAACGACCCGAACACCGGGGAGAACGATCCCGCGGACGAGCCGCCGGATGAAGAACCGGGGGAGGAATTGCTTTTTCAAAGTTTGGGCAACGGAACCTGCTCGGTTATGGGACCGGGCGGAGTAAAGGACGCCTGCGTGACCATTCCAAAAACCTCGCCCGCGGGGGAAAAGGTAGTTAAAATCGCCTCGCGCGCTTTTTTCGGGTGCGAGGGGATCACCGCGGTGCAAATTCCCGAAACGGTAAGGGAGATCGGCGATAAGGCGTTTGCCGATTGTAAAAATCTCGTCTACATTTCGGTCAACCCGCAAAACCCGGTGTACTGCGATATGGACGGCGTGCTTTATACGGCGGACAAGCGGATTTTATTGCAGTATCCGCCCATGCGCGCCGGGGACCCGCTGATTCTGCCCGCCAGCGTGACCTCGGTTTCTGAAATGGCGTTTTACCAAAGCAAAAATCTCAAATCGGTCTTTTACGAAGGGAGCGGCGAGGATTGGGAGCACATTGAGATCGGCTCCTATAACTACGCGCTCATCGCTTCGGTGATCCGATTCAACGCGCAAAGCGAATAAAAATCAGGGGGCTTTCACAACGGGCGTGAAAGCCCCCCTTTTTTATTTGCCGGGGTATACGGCGATCAGATCAGTTGATAACGATCGGCGATCTTTTCCACTTTTGCGGGGATCCGCCGGCGAATTTCGGCAAGCGTTTCCACGTAATTGGCGTAAAGAAATTTGGAAAGCTCCGGGTTTTCATCCAGTGTCAGCAAAGCGGCAAGCGCGTAAGGAACGGGGACGAGAAAAGCGTCCGAGAGCGGGAAATCGCCGCCGGTGTTCTGAATGGTGGTGCAGGGAGTCCAAGTGCTTTCCGGCAGGTGGTTTTCCTGCCGCCATAAACGGTCGAGCGGATCGCACTGATTGTAGATCAACGCCAGGAGCGGGCGGGAACGAATTGAATAATCGTCCCCGGCCACTCCGTATATCTCACCGGCCAGAGTGATCGCCGATTCGATAACGTCGTTGTGCGTCATGCGAAAGGCACCTCAAATCAACCGTTAACGCTAATGTTCAAAACGCAAATCTCGTTCGGGTAAACGATTTTTGCGCCGTAAAGGTGCAGACCCTTGACCGCGTCGGCAAAGCGCATTTCGGGGCGGTACGCCTCAATTTCGGAAATCTGATCCGCAAAGGTAACGGCGCGGCGGGAGCGGGCAAGGCAGTGGTGGTTAACTGCCCCGGTACCTTCGCTGGTTTCAATGTTGTTGGTCACAAAGACTTTGCAGCCGGCGATTTTGCCGATGCAGCCGGTTTCCAGAAGATCGGCGCTGTTGGAACTCAGATTGATCTCCTTTTTGAGAAGTTCTTCGGCAACCTTCGGGGTAATCTCAAAGACGATATCGTTCACGTCCGAAACGCCGCCTTCCAGCAGCTTGGTGCGCGCTTCCAGGAAGGCGTTCAGAATGTTTGCGTTTTCATCGTTGACCGTGTCGCAGGAAACGGTGTTTTCAACCTGCGACCAAAGCGAGTAGATGTATTGATCCGCCTCTTTTGCCAGTGCGGCTGCCGCTTTTTTCATAGCGGCTTCCATCAGTCCGGGAATCGACTGTACGCGGTCGATGTCATCCAGCTGGAAGTTGAAGCATTTGGCGCGGTTGATCACCAACTCCATAGAACTGCTGTCCAGAACTCGCGGAGCGGTGATATCGGTGTTCTGGGTATAGTTGGCAACAAGGATGTCGCCGACGTTCAGAATTTTTACGCGGTTGCCCTTTTTGCGGATCTCGCCCTCGTACTCGCGGGAGCAGTTGGCAACGCCGACGTATTTTTCGTTCAGGGATTTCCGGAGCGTTTCGCTCCAAATGGTAGGAATAAAGTTTTGAACAGACATGGTAAATAATCCTTTCTTTTTTGTTTTCATTCAATGCCATTTCGGCATGGAGAGCAGAATTTGCCGGTACTGTTTTCGCACCTGTTCGGGGCTCATGGCCCGAACTTCGGCGGGGGAAAGGAAACCGGTGCATTCCCCTTCGGCCGAGCCGCTGGAACGCGCGTGATTTGCGGCGTTGGTTGCCTCGGCAATTTTTGCCACGCGCTGGGAACGCCGTTCGTTCAGCGCGTAAGCGGCGGCGAGCGGAACGCCGTTTTTTACGTCGTGAAGGACCGCGTCGGGAAGGGAAGTGAGCGAAACGTCCGGCCAAAGGTCGCGGAATTCTTCCAGCTCGGCTTCTTCCTCAATCAACGTGCGGCGCGCGACGCGGATCTCTTCGCGCAGTTGGTTCAGTTCTTCGCGGAGTCGCCCCAGTTCTTGCGGATCAGCCCCGCCAAAAGGCGGATCAGCCGGAAGAGCTGGGTCAGACTGATCAACAGGCGTATCAGAAATTTCCAAAAGGGGTTCTTCTTTCCGGTCGGGTTGTTCTTCCGGCGCGGGGGGTTCTCCGCGTTCCTGTTCAGGTCGTTCTGCGGGTTCTGGTTGTTCTGTTGCATAGGAACTTGCTGATTTTCCTCCTTTTTTTCTTTTTGGTTTTTCAGGTGCCTCTGTTTGCTTTTCCGGGAGTTTTTCCGCCTGATCCACTTCCACCGGATCCAAAGGTTTTTGAAGGGTTTGTTCATTCAAGGTTCTCCTCTCCTCCTTCCGCGTTCAGTTCTTGCAGGAGCGCGAAACGGTCGGGAATGCAACCGTCGGGCAGCGCCCGCAAATATTGCCGTACCGTGATATGCCCGCCGGAGAGCAAGCTGCCCAAAAGCGCGGCCGTTGCCGAAACAGAGAAGGCCGAGTTATCCGAGTAAACGGCGCGGGCGTATAAAAGCTCCCGGGAAAGCAGACGATAATCGGGCCGACCGGCCGATATACCGTCCTCTGCGTCAACGGGGAGCATCCGCTCGGCGGGGAAATAAGCGCAAAGCATATCTGCCCAAATGGTTGCAACCTCGCCCAAAGCGCGCGCAAAGCGCGCCGAGATCTGGCGAAGGGAAATCATCGAGGATTCGCGCAGGGCAAGAATGGCGCTGGTGTTGTTTGCGCGCTCGTCACCAAGGGCCGAGTCGGTTGCGCCCATCAGGTTTTTGGTGGTGTTGATCACGTTGGCGATCAAGTCGAGGTATCCCGGCTCCAACTGCCCGGTTCCAACCACCGAAACGGCGTCGGCAACGATACCGCCGCCAACGGCGCCAATGGCCTCACCAACCTCGTTGGACCATTCGGGAATGCGGGATTTGTCGTAGATCACCTTGGAAAAGGCGGTGTCGTTCATGTGCTTCATGACTAGCGCATAGGCCGAGTTGAGGTATTTCTGGTTGGGGATCAGCTCGGTAATCGGCGAAGTGCCGTGATAGGAACCTTTGCGCGGCAACCAGTTGAACAGGACCACGGGGTAGTAACGCAGGCCGGTGTTT
>JBGUNW010000025.1:0-2261 GCA_045117555.1 Eubacteriales bacterium | reverse complement strand
TTTTTCCTTTTTTTCCTCTTTTTCCGATTTGTAAGCTTTCCATGCACTCCATGCACTCGCAATTTTTTGGGCTGCTTCGTTGCTCTTTGGATTTTTCAATCGTGCTCTCTTCGCATCTTCCGCAACTTTCTTTTGTGCTTCGGACATCGTTCCGTCATCCTGCAACACACAGACCATCTTCAATCGCCGACTGTTTTTGATGAAAGAGATATCCTCCGTCACGAAGTGTTTTCCATCGGCTTCCGCTTCTTTCGCACCGTCTTCGTCGGTTATGAAAACAACGCCCTTTGCGCGTTTCATTTGCTCCGCCGGTACGTTGCAGAACGGTGCAAATGTTGTTTGATCAACGAGGGGAACAATCAGGATCGGTTCCCGTTCGTCTTCTTTCTTTTTCGCCTCTTCTTCGTTGTGCTTTACGATCCCGTCGATCAGCTCTTCGCCGGTCAGCAGACCCATTGACAAGTCGGAGACTAAGTCCCGGTCAAACAACAAACCATCATGGTCGGGATTGAACGAACCGTCGTATCTTCTTTTCTTTTCCCTTTTCGCCCGTTGCTTCGCTTCCTCTTCTTTTTCATCAATCTCCATGCCGTCCGCAATCGCCTTCAACCAATCGGGGGTTTCGCTTGCGCTTGCGCCACCTCTTGTTGAGGTTGTCGTCGCACCTCCCGTAGTATCTCCCGAGGATTTCGGCGCACCGCCCGTCGTCTCGCTTGTCGCGGCGGTCGTTGCGGTGGTCGTTTTGCTATCCGTCGCGCTGCTCGCCTTTCCCGTATCCGGCTTCTTTTTGTCGGAGGGGGCGACGGGGGCATTGTCGAAATAAACCGCAACTCTGCCTGATTTATCCGGGTACAGTGCGATGCCGGGGATGTTTTCGTCACCGCTCAAAACCCTGGTGCCGTTGGACAACGAAAAGCTGACATTCGAGTTGCGTTGGCTTTCGGATTTTGCGCCGAGTTCCGTCAACAGCGTGATGACATCGGAGCTGTACATGTTTTTATCAATGTACAGCGTAACTTTTTTGACCCGCATATACGGGTGTGCCGCGAGTCGCATGACATCATTCGACGTAATGCCGCTCCTTTGGCGGTCGGAGGGCGAAACCACATCATCGACGTCGCAATCGCATTCTTTTTCAAAAGCATTTTTTAAATCCGCCAGGCACTCCTCCCGTCTCAGCTTCTCTTCTTCCCTCTTCTTTCGCGCCGCCGCTTCGTAATCGAAAGAGTCCTGAAACCCCCGCATCCTCCGCGCATCGTTTCGATCCGAATTTTCGAACACCTTCTCTCGTTTTTCCGTGGAAACGGTATCTTCCACATTCGCCGGCACACCGGTTTCCGGTGCCTTTGTCATCGGCTTCGCGGTCGGTGTTCCCTTCTTGTTGTCGGAAACTTCCTCCGTTTTGCCCGGCGTTTCGACACCGGCTTTGTCCTCCGAACCGTCACTGCCCTTTTTGTCGGATGCGCCTGTATCACCGCCCGTCTTTGAGGTTTCCGTCGCGCCCGAAGCCGTTGCTTCCCCGGAGGCGGCCGTTCCGGATTTTGCGTCGCCTTTCGCGGTCTTCGCAACGGACGCCTTCTTCCCCGAAGCCGCCTTCGCACCGCTCTTTCCGGTCGCTTTCGCCGCCGCTTTGCCGCCTTTGCTTTGTGAACCCGTTGTTTCTCCCGATCCCGATGACGCAAAATTCGCCGTTTTGAAAGCCGCCGAACCGTTCCCGTCCAAAAGATTTGCCGAAATATCATTGTCCGCCGCCTCCGCCTTCGCCGTCTCCGGTATGTACGGCTTCTCCGGCGGCAACTCGGGTTGCGCGGGTGTTTGTTCGACCGCCTTCGCCGCTTCCGCCTTGATGTCCGCATCCTTCGCCGCATCCAACGCCTCCTTCAATCCCTTCAAAGCATCGCCGTTGCCCGACTTCGCATCCGCCTTCGCCGGCTCGTTCGCCTTCGGCGCTTCCTTCGCGAGCCCCTGCATCTTGAGCGATAAATCGCCGCGCTTGTCCTTGACCGCCACGTCCTGCTTTACGTACGCACCACCGTCAACCGTACGCTCCGCACCGTTGTAATTTTGGTACGCAACATACGACCCACCGACCGCCGTCGTAACCGCAACAGCCGTCGCCACCGCATGCGCCTTCGCAAATTGAAGTGCCTTCAAAATCGGATCCATATCTTTCCTTCTCTCCCTTTTCTTCGGAGCCCCATTCAAGGAGCCCCATTCAAGGAGCCCCATTCAAGGAGCCCCATTCAAGGAGCCCCATTCAA
>JBGUNW010000024.1:0-2803 GCA_045117555.1 Eubacteriales bacterium | reverse complement strand
CGGGACGAGTTCGGCCCTTCAGCATGTCGTTATAGCCTTTTTCGAGTTCCGCGTCAAAACGTTCCTTAGACCATTTTGCAGCGTTCTCGGGAGCCTTGGGCAACTTCACGTCGAAAGGTATTCCCTGTTGCAAAATTATTTGCTTGTAGAACATGTTGATGGCGTTCGAAACAGGAATGCCAAGGGCTTCCAAAACCTTTTCGGCTTCTTCCTTTACATCGGGTTCTATGCGGGCGTATAAATTTGCGGTCTTGTTCATATTCATAATATACATTTTTGTCCGCACAATCGCAATACTTTTTTTAAATAGTGCAATTTTCAATGCAATTTGCATAGCCGACGCCATTTTATGCCTTCAAAGCATAAATACTATATTGCTATACATGACTGAAAAAGAAAAAATGCTTGCGGGAGAATTGTACGATTCGTCCGATAGGGAACTTGTGGGGCTGCGCCAGAAGGCGCATGCGCTTTGCAGGCGGTTCAACCAGCTCGACGAAACGGACGGCGAGCGCAACGAGATTCTCGGTTCGCTTATTCCGGGGCTCGGGAAACGCGTTTACCTGCAGGGGCCCATCCAGTTCGATTACGGTTGCTGGACGGAAATCGGCGAGAATACTTACGCGAATTTCAACTTTGTTTGTTTGGACTGTGCGCCGGTCCACATCGGGAAAGATGTGTTTATCGGGCCGAACGTTTCTATCCTTACACCCATGCATCCGCTTCGCTGGCAGGAACGCAACCAGTTCGTGAAGGCAGACGGAACGCTTGGCGACCAGGAATACGCAAGGCCCATCACCATCGGGGACAACTGCTGGATTGCGGGAAACGTCACGATTTGCGGCGGCGTAACCATCGGCGAGGGGAGCGTCATTGGCGCAGGGAGCGTGGTGACTCGCGACATCCCGGCAAATGTCGTTGCGGTCGGGAATCCGTGCAAGGTGCTGAAACCTGTGAAATAGCGAGGAACATTATGGAACTCAGGACGATCAGATACTTTTTGGCGGTGGCCGAGCAGGAAAGCTTTTCTGCGGCGGCAAACAACGTGCTTTTCGTAACGCAGCCGACGCTTTCGCGGCAGATGCAGGAACTGGAAGAGGAACTGGGCGTACAGCTATTCGTGCGCAGCAACAAGAAGACGACGCTGACCGAAGAGGGGATCCGGTTCCGCAAACGCGCCCAAGAAATCATGGAACTGGTGGGCCATACCGAAAAGGAATTCGCCGAAGCGAGCAAAGAAGAAATCGTGGGCGACGTGTATATCGGCGGCGGCGAGACAAAGGCATTCAGCTTTATCGCGGCGGCCTGCAAGCGCATGCAGGCGAAGCATCCGAAAATCCGCATGCATATCACCAGCGGTAACGCCCAAGACGTGACCGAAAAACTGGACCAGGGTCTTCTGGATTTCGGACTTTTGGTGGAACCGGTGGACAAGTCGAAATACGAGTTCGTGGAACTCCCCGCGAAGGATACGTGGGGTCTGCTCGTCCGCAAGGATCATCCGCTCGCAAAAAAGGGCTTCGTGACCGTCCGCGACCTCGAAAACGTTCCGCTGCTCGCCTCCCGGCAGACCATGATGATGCGTGAATTCTCGGGGCTACTGGGGCGCGACCTGCATTCGCTCAACGTCATCGCGACATACAACCTGATTTACAACGCATCGGTTTTCGTGGAGCAGGGACTCGGAGCGGCATTCTGCCTGGAAGGCCTTTTGAACACCGGCGGCAAAAGCAAGCTCGCTTTCGTGCCGTTCACGCCGTTACGTACCAGCGGTCTCGTGGTCGTATGGAAAAAGAGCCCCGTCTTTAGCAAGCCCGCCGCAGCATTTCTGCAAAGCCTGAAGCAAGAACTGGGGATGGAATAATTTTATATTGCCTATATGCTCATCAGACAATACAACGAAAATGACCTACCAGCGATGATCCGTATCTGGAACGAGGTAGTGGAAGAAGGCATCGCCTTCCCCCAAGAAGAATTGCTCTCCTTTGAAAGCGGCAAACAGTTCTTTGCCGCTCAGACTTACAGCGCCGTCGCCGAAGAAGACGGTAGAATCTACGGACTCTACATTCTGCACCCGAACAACGTCGGGCGCTGTGGCCACATTTCAAACGCAAGTTACGCCGTCTCCTCGGAATCTCGCGGCAAGCACATTGGCGAAAAACTCGTGAAAGATTGTCTTGAGCAAGCCAAGAAGCATGGTTTTGGCATTTTGCAGTTCAACGCCGTTGTGGAAAGCAACGTCCACGCCCGCCACCTTTATGAGCGCCTCGGATTTGTCCAGCTGGGAACCATCCCCAATGGATTCAGGATAAAGGACGGGCACTTCGAAAACATCTGCCCGTACTACCACGAACTTTGAGAGCCATGAAAAGACTGCTCGTTACAATTGCGCTTGTGAGTACGGTTGCATTCGCCCAAAATGCGGGCGGTTTAATCGTGCAGGATTCTGCGTCGTCAAATGCGGCGGATTCCGTGGCGAACAGTACAAATTTCATTGAACAAAGGCTCTCTCCTTTCGATCACTTGGGCCATAACATGCTGCTGAGCGCGTTCGGGTGGCCGCTCGGTTTCCACATGCTGGGTGGTGCATTGACTTACCGGTTTTCAATGGAAGGGAACGACCTGATGGTGGCGCGATTCGCCGCCCGCCAAGACGAAGTCGTTTCTGGGATTGCGTTCACACCCGGCATGCTCATGGGCACCTTCGGGCCATTCCTTATTCCCGGCTACATGTACTTTATCAGCGACAACAAAACGCTGAACAATACAGGTGCCGTGGCAGCACAAGCCACCGCCGTCGCAT
>JBGUNW010000023.1:0-1697 GCA_045117555.1 Eubacteriales bacterium | reverse complement strand
AACCCCTTCTTTTGACCTTTGACGACGGGCATTACGACAATTTGTATTACGGATTACCCCTGTTGAAAAAACACGGCGCCACCGCCGTTTTGAACGTGATCGGATGCTTCACCGAATACTCCTCCACGCACGAAAAAGACAAGGTGGAATACTCCCATCTGACCTGGGACGAGATCGCCTATCTTGCCCGAAGCGGTGTTTTTGAGATCGGCAGTCACACCTACGGAATGCACGCCTATAAGCCGCGCTTCGGCGTCAAACGCAAAAAGAGCGAACCCGAAGACGAACATCTTGCCGCCCTCAACGAGGATTTTGAAAAGATCGATCGCGCACTTCTTGACAAATGCGGCGTGCGCCCCGTCGCTTTTGCCTATCCTTTCGGCGCCTACGACGACGTGAGCGAAAAGGCGGTGACCGACCGCTACGACGCCGTTTTCACCTGCTACGAACGCATCAATCTTTTGAAGAAAGGGGACGAAAAAAAGTTGTTAAAACTCTGGCAGATCAACCGCGACGGCACCCGTCAAACCGCCGCCTTTTTGGATGCTCATCGTATTTTTTGAGCATAAGACGCGCATTTTTGCATAAAAATCCCTCTAATTTTGTATTTTTTTATATTTAGTATTGTATTTTCCGCAAAAAATTGCTACAATGGGGATATAAAATCGACAAAAGGCTTCTGTGACGCGACGGGAAGACCATAGGAGGGGGGTTATGAAAAAGAAAAACAACAAATTGCTATCCTGGGCTACGACAATCTTCGCCGCCGCTTGCGGTTTGGTCGCGTTTTGTATGATCTTTGTCGTCTCGATCAAGACGCCTTATTTCCTCAAAGAAAGCTTTACCGGCTTGCAGGTCGCGCTTGGTTGCTCCATCAACGATCACGTGATCTACAAAGCTTCCGCGGGTATCATCCTCGCTTACCTCTTCCCCCTGCTTGGCGCTTGCGCTTCAATCATCGGCAAAGGGAACAAGATCGTCGTATTGATCTCCGGCGCGCTTCTCGTGACGGGCGGCGCTTTGGCGCTTTCCACCGTCAGTTTGCTGAATCCCACGTCCTACTACACGCTTGCAGACCCCACTCTTGCGGCGGGTCCTATTGCGTCCGGCGTGCTTTCCTTGGTGGGCGGCGTGACGCTCTTCGGTTCGGCATTTTTGAAAAACTGATTTATATGCAAGATAAAAGGCTTCGCAAAAGATGGTGCAACTAAGGGATTTTTGCTTGTAAGAACAACAAAAAAGGTAAAAATAAGAAGATGGCATTTGCCATCTTCTTTTTGTAACGTTATCACATAAAAATCATTTTTTCAAACTTTTGATCCGATTCAAGATCATATGGATAGAGGATCATATGTTTTTTGTTTTCGTCCGTTTCCTCGCTCAGCGTACGCCGGTACGCCTATCGCTCGGAGAACGAACGATCTTCCTGCGCCTCTCTCCCTAATTTGCACCACCGAAACGCGAAGCTTTTTTTTACCTCAATACTTCGTTTCGGTTTCAAGGAAGTATCGTTCGTAAGATTTTTTGCAATAGTTGCAGATCTCCGCTTTGGAGGCGTCGGCGTTGAAGTCGTACTTTTTGTTGACCCGCATACAATTCATAATACCGATGGTAAAAGCGTCGGTCGGACAAAGGAAGGAACAGCGCATACAGCCGACGCACATTTTGCCAAAGGTAAACTTGCCGTCTTTGATTTT
>JBGUNW010000022.1:0-2227 GCA_045117555.1 Eubacteriales bacterium | reverse complement strand
CCCAGCGTTTGCCAAACGACCGCGAGATTCGGCTCCGAAAACAGTAAAAAGCCCAAAAATACCGCAAAAGCGGTGCAAAACCGGCGCAAAAAGAGCGGCAATTTTTCTAAAACTTCTTTGAGTAGAAAATGCTCGATCAGCAATAAAATCAAAAAGTAAAGCCCCCACAAAACAAAATTCCAGTTGGCGCCGTGCCAAAGGCCGGTCAAAAGCCAAACGATGAAAAGGTTGCGAAACTGCGCCGGTTTTCCCCGCCGGTTACCGCCCAGCGGGATATAGACGTACTCGCGGAACCACGAGGAAAGCGTGATATGCCAGCGCCGCCAAAAATCAGAAATGCTCGTTGCAATATAGGGATAATTGAAGTTTTCGGGAAAGTGAAAGCCGAACATTCGCCCCAGCCCGATCGCCATATCCGAATAGCCGGAAAAATCAAAATAGAGGTGCAAGGCGTAAAAAATGACCTGTCCCCACGCGCCGAGCGCGCTCGGGGAGAGCGCAAACGACGCCCGGAAATAAAGATGCCCTGCGGCAAGCGAATCGCCGAGCAACACCTTTTTGCCAAGCCCCACGCAAAAACGTTCCACTCCGGCGGCAAAATCCGAAAGTTTTTCGCTTCTCCCCTCAATTTCGGCTGCAATTTCGCGGTAGCGCACGATCGGCCCGGCAATGAGCTGTGGGAAAAGCGAAACATAGGTGCCGAAACTTGCGTAATTGCGTTGCAGTTCGGCGTTTCCGCGGTAAAGGTCTATCGTATAGGAGAGGATTTGAAAGGTGTAAAAGGAAATGCCGATCGGCAGGCGCAAGCCGAGGAGCGGAATGTTCCAAAACGGCAGGCGCGAAAGGGTTGCGGCGGTAAAATCGTAATATTTGAAGAAAAAGAGCGAAAAAAGACTGACCGAAACCGAAACGATCGTCCAAAAGCGGGCGCGGTGGGGATTCTCGGCCCGATATTTGACGATCCAAAAACCGAAACCGTAGGCCGAAGAAAAAGAAGCGACCATTAAAAGGACATAAACCGGCTCGCCCCAACCGTAAAAGAGCAAACTGAAAGCCAACAAAACGGGGTTGCGAAAGCGCCGCGGAACGAGATAATAGACGAGCAGAACGAGCGGCAGAAAGGCATACAGAAAGACCAACGACGAAAAAACCATGCCGCACCTCGCTTTGCTTTTTTGAAACTTTCCCACCATTCAGTTTTTTCAAAAATGATAAAGATATGCATTGACAAGTTAAATAATATATGTTAAAATGGGAATGCTACACAATTTCATAAAAAAAATTCCATTCCGGAATCATTAAGTACGCATTTTTACATTTTGGTAAAAATGCATGCTCTTTTTTCGCGTACTTAATGCAAGTGAATGGCGGAAATTATGTGGCAACAATCGGGGCCATGCGTTTTTCGGTGCGTGGCTTCGGCCACGCACTTTTTTATTTTTGAGGAGAAAAAATAAATGAAGAAAATCGTACTCGTTTTGGCATTGCTTCTTTCGCTCGTTTTGATGTTCTCGGCGTGCGAGATGATCAGCCAAATTACGAATCCGAATTCGCAAAATCAGAACGAAAATAGCGGGAACGACAACTCTAACGAGAATGAAACCTCTAATGAAAGTGAAAACGTCAACCCCGGCGAAAACGCCGAACATATCCACTCTGCCGGTGAATGGATAACTGATAAAGAGCCCACCTGCACCGAAGCGGGAAGTAAACATCAGGTTTGCGCTACCTGCGGCGAAACGATTGCAACCGAAACAATTCTCGCAACGGGGCAGCACACCTTTGAAAATAAAGTTTGCATTGTTTGCGGTTCAAGAGAGCCAAGCCAAGGTTTGGCGTTTAAGTCCAACGGAGACGGTACTTGCTCCGTTTCCGGTATCGGCACCTGTACAGATCGCAATATTGTCATTCCACCTGTTTCGCCGAGTGGCGACAGCGTGACGAGCATTGGAGATTCTGCCTTTTCCTATTCTGCCATTACGAGCATTACAATCCCGAACAGCGTAACAAGCGTTGGATATCAGGCGTTCTCCTATTGCACCTCCTTGACGAGCGTGACCATACCGGAAAGTGTGACGAGCATTGAAAGCGAGACGTTCCGTGGTTGCACTTCCTTAACAGGCATTACTCTTGGAGACAATGTGACGAGCATTGGAAGTTCTGCGTTCCTCAATTGTACCTCCTTGACGAGCGTGACCATTCCGGACAGCGTGACGAGCATTGGAAA
>JBGUNW010000021.1:0-2057 GCA_045117555.1 Eubacteriales bacterium | reverse complement strand
GAAAAAGTACAACGTTCCGGTCGTTTTGTATTGTTTGGATTTATGGCCGGAAAGCCTTTTGGTCGGAGGCGTAAAAAAGAATCTGTTGATCTATAAAATATTACATGGGATCTCCAAACGGATCTATCGATCGGCAAATCGGATTCTTGTTACAAGTCGGTCGTTTGTAAATTACTTCCGGGATCATTTTCAAATCGGAGAAGAAAAAATAGAATATCTTCCGCAACACGCGGAAAGCACTTTTGAAAAACTGCCGTATCACAACCCTGAAAAAGAGATCAATCTGCTGTTTGCCGGCAATATCGGGGCGGCGCAGAGCGTGGATACGATCATTGAAGCCGCAAGAAAAATGCAGGGGCAAAATGTCCGCTTCCATATCGTAGGGGGCGGTTCGGAGTTGGAACGGCTGCAAGAACAGGCAAAAGACCTTTCCAACGTCGTCTTTTACGGGCGCTGCCCGGTGGAGGAAATGTCGGCGTTTTATTCCCAAGCCGACGCTATGCTCGTCACCCTTGTGAAAGACCCCGCGTTGAGCTTGACGTTACCGGGAAAGGTGCAATCGTATATGGCGGCGCAAAAGCCGATCATCGGAGCGATCAACGGGGAAACCGCGCAGGTCATTCGGGAGGCAAACTGCGGGTTCTGCGGAGAGGCAGAGAATGCGGATGCGCTGGTTGAAAATATCAAGGCCTTTATTGAATGCCCGAAAAAAGAGGAGCTGGGATCGAACGCAAGAGCATTCTACGAAAGGTATTTTGATAAACAAATCTTTATAAATCATTTGGAAACCGTTTTTAACCAACACGCGCCTCACTGATTGATTGTTCCGAAATCCTTTTTCACCCCTTCCGTAAAATGATTACGGAAGGGGTATATTTTTGACTTGAAAAGCCGGGAAACGTGAGAAATCAAAGCAAAAACAAAAGAAAACGAGAGAAAAGCGTATGCTAAATTAAAATTTTCAAAAAAGTTTTGCAAAACCCCTTGACAACCCCAAAAGGGTATGCTATAATAGGCAAGCATGAAAAAGATATACTAATTTTTGGAGGAATTTCAAATGTCCACATTTATGCAGAAAAAAGAAGCTGTGGTTCGCAAGTGGTACATTCTGGATGCAGCCGGAAAGACTCTCGGCGCAACCGCTGTTGCTGCTGCCGATCTTCTTCGCGGCAAGAACGCTCCCGAATTCACCCCGCATGTTGACTGCGGCAACTTTGTTATCATCGTAAACGCAGAAAAAGCCGTTCTGACCGGCAAAAAGTTGGAGCAGAAATACCTGATCCACCATTCCGGTTATATCGGCGGCCTCAAAAAGGTTCAGTACAAAACCTTAATGCAGGAAAACCCCGCGCTTGCCATGGAGCAGGCAGTTAAGGGAATGCTTCCCAAAAACTCCCTCGGCGCGCAGGCGTTCACCCGCTTGAAGGTTTATGCCGGCGAAGCTCATAAGCACGAAGCGCAAAAGCCGGAAGCTTACGAGTTTTAATTGAGAGAAAGGAAGGAAAACACGAATGTATACCAGTGCAAAACCCTATTTCTACGGAACCGGCAGAAGAAAGAAATCCATTGCCCGCGTTCGCATCATTCCGGGAACCGGCGCAATTACCATTAACGGCAGAGAAATTGACGAATATTTCGGCCTTGAAACGCTGAAACTCATCGTTAACCAGCCCTTCGGCGTTACCGGAACGCAGGGAAAATTTGATATTATCGCCACCGTAAAAGGCGGCGGAATCTCCGGCCAGGCAGGCGCAATCCGTCACGGACTTGCCCGTGCGCTCCTCGCCGCCGATCCCGAATACAAACCGGCTCTCAAAGCCGCAGGACTTCTGACGCGCGATCCTCGTATGAAGGAAAGAAAGAAGTACGGTCTCAAAGCCGCTCGTCGCGCACCGCAGTTCTCGAAGCGTTGATTCGTTTTTATGGAAAAAAGCTCCCGCACGGGGGCTTTTTTCTTTGCAAAAATTTTTTTGAATTTTTTTCGTTTTCCTATTGACAAATCCTTTTTCCCGTGATAAAATACTATCAACCTACCAAGTTGATAGGCTGATAGGAGA
>JBGUNW010000020.1:0-2458 GCA_045117555.1 Eubacteriales bacterium | reverse complement strand
ATCGGATCTATCGCGTCTTTAAGATGTCTTTGGAAAAGATCGTTCAGACGTGGGGAAAAACCGCTGTTCCCGAAAATATGCTGGCCGCGTATGAATCGGGAACGCAAGCGCAGAGGGAATTTGAAATCATTCACGCCGTTTTCCCGAACGATTTGTTTGAAAAAGGCGGCGCTTTTCAAAAGCCGGTTTCTTCCGTTTATGTTCTGAAGGACGAAAGAACTGTTCTGTTTTCCGGCGGGTTTGAGGAAATGCCGCTGTTCGTTACACGGTGGAGCAAGGCTTGTGCCGAAGTGTACGGGCGTTCTCCGGCGATTTCCGTTTTGCCCGACATTAAAATGCTGCAGGAGATGATGAAAGAAACAATCATCGCCGCGCAATTGGCGAACAGGCCGCCTTTATTGGTCAGGGACGACGATCAGTTTTCTCCGGCGGCGACTGTTCCGGGCGGCATCATCCGTTATACGGGAGAAGCTCCGAAGACTTTCGTCAGCGGGGCTAATTCCGGTGTCGGGTTGGAAATTATGAACGAAATACGCCAGCGGATCCGGGCGGCTTTTTACAACGATCGTTTGATGAACACTGAAAACGTTCGGATGACGGCGACCGAGGTGTTACAGCGCGCGGAAGAAAAGATGCGGCTGATGGGGCCTGTCTTCGGCAGACTTCAGACCGAATTGTTGAGTCCGATGATGAAACGTGTCTTCGGGTTGTTGGTGCGGCACGGCAAGATGACTTTGCCGAAGGGATTGGATTTTGAAGATGTGCGCGTGGAATATGTTTCACCGATGTCGTTGGCACAAAAGCATTTGCAGGCGCAGGCCGTGATGCGGACGTTAGAGCTGGCCGGCGGGTTGTTGCAAATTCAACCGGAAGCCGCCGCCGTGTTCAACGCGCCTGAAGCCATTCGGAAAATCGGCGAAATGTACGGTGTAAGCGGCGTTTTCTTTAATGAAAAAAAGGAGAAAACGGAAAATGCTTGACACTTTTAAAAGAAAAAAAGCCGGTCGGGCTCTTCGTTTGATTCAAGCGTATAAAGCCTTTTTTTCATCGGAGGACGGTCGTCTGGTTTTACAGGATCTGGCCGAAAAGTGCCATATGCTGTCGCCCGTAACGGACGTTTCCGGTTCAAACGGGTTTTCCGCCGCCAGCGCTTTCTATGACGGGAAGAGGGCGGCTTTTTTGGACATTTTGAAAATGTCCGCGTGTGATGAGCGCAAGCTTGTCGAGTTGTTGCAAGAAACTGAAAGGAACAAAGATGAATAACAATACTGTCTCTGTGCCGTCGGAAGAGGAAACGGCACGGAAGGATTTAATCAACAAATTCATTGACGAAGAAACCGTCGGCGAATTTCAGGCTCTGGCGTCCGATTTGGCGTTGTCCGAAGAACAGGCGCAGGGCGTTTGGAATTGGCTGGTTCAGGGGGCGATGCGTTTTGTCGAAGACCTGAATAACGACGCGGCCGAATATTGTTCGGAAACCGAAGAATATCTGCGCGGTGTTTACGGAAACGGTCTGGAAGCCCGCAAAAAGGCCGCAAACGATCTGATTCTGAAATACGGCGGCGACGAATTGGTCGCTTTCCTGAAAAAGAGCGGTATCGGAAATTGTCGCGAAATCGTTTCTTTTCTGATGAATTTGGCGGACGCCGCAAGCGAAGACAGAGGCTTGGTCGGCGAAAAGGCTTCCGCGCTTTCTTCGGAAGAAAAAATCAAGGCTGAAATCGCCCGTTTGATGGCTGTGCCCGCTTATATGCAGGCCAGACATCCCGAACACGATTCGACGGTTCAGCAGGTATACCGTTTGAGAAAACGTCTGTTCGGCGAAGAATAAGCCCGCTTTTTCAAGCGTGTTTCGGTGCTCCGTTTCAAAAGCGGGGCTTTTTTTATGTCTTAAATAACTTAAAGAGGGAAATAAATGAGTACACAAATCACGACTTCGTTTGTCAATCAGTACAGCGCCAATATTCAGGCTCTGGTTCAGCAGAAAGGTTCCAAGCTGCGCGACTTGGTCGGCTATGAAAGCGTTCGCGGCAAAAATATGTTCATCGACCAGATCGGACAGGTCGCCGCCGTCAAGAAAACGACGCGCCACGCCGATACGCCGCGTTACGATACGCCGCATAAACGCCGCCGTCTGACGCTGGACACCTATCATTGGGCAGACTTGATCGATAACGATGACAAAGTCAGAATGCTGATCGATCCGACCAGCGATTACGCGAACGCCGCCGCCTGGGCGATGGGACGCGCGATCGACGAAGCCATTGTCGACGCCGCTTTCGGAACGGCCTACACCGGTGAAACGGGCGCGACTTCCGTGGCGTTGCCCGCAACGCAGGTCGTTGACAGCAGCTGCACATATAAATTCACTTTCGACAAACTGCGCGAAGTCAAGCGTATGTTCGATGCGTGCGACGCGCCGATGGAAGGCCGCGTCATCGTTTTGTCCGCCCAGCAA
>JBGUNW010000019.1:0-3202 GCA_045117555.1 Eubacteriales bacterium | reverse complement strand
GTTTTTTCGATATTGGATAAAATGCCGGTATCCTGAACGGTTTTCGGAAATTCGCCTTCGATAAGTCCCAAAAGGAACGCCGCGCGTACTCCTTCGGCGCGTGCGGTTGCGGCGGAGCCGATCAGAACGCAATCGTGAACGCCTGGAACGGAGCCGAGATCGCTGTGAGAAAAGACGATTTCAAACAAAGTCAGCAATTCGGCCGTGGTCACGTTTGCCTCCGGCAACAAATTGCAAAGCTGTATAAAAGCGTTTTTCACAAGCTCGTATAACCGTAAACTTTCTCCGGCCTCCCGTACCTGGCCGAGCGCCAGCTCTTTTTCGGCTTGCTCCGAGAGCTTTTCCTGCAATCGGATGCCGCAAAGATATTCGTAAACGGCACGCAAACGGTCGGGAAGCCGACGGGATATCCGCAATCCGGCTTCCAATGCCTGTAACGGCAGTATCACGGCTTTTCGCACGGCGTTTGCCGTTTCCAAAATTTCTTTGGCACGTTCGCTCATGCGCATATCGAACCCGTCGGGATTCATATTCCAAACGTCGTCAAGAAACCGCTTGCCGTTGATCCGCCAGGTTTCGCAATACTCCTCAAAAAGGGCGGCCTCGCGCTCCGAAACGCCGCACAGCCCGGTTTTTACAAGGGTGATCACATCCTGCATACGGTAGTTGTTTCCGACCGTGCGAAGTGCCGAGAGGATCAATCTTGCAAGCGGTTTGGAGGCAAGATCGGTCCGATCCGAGAAAAAGCAGGGAATTCCATGGCGTTCCAAGGCCGCGTCCAAAACGCCGCGATACCGTTCCGGATCGCGCACGAATACCGCAAGATCCCCGTAATGCATTCCGTTTTGAACAAGATCCAGCACGTTCAGCGCCACCGCCTCGGATTCCTCGTAAAGATTGGAGCAGGCAAGAACGGATACGCAGTCCTCGCCTTTGTCGGGAAGCTCCTCTTTTTCTTCTTTACGCATATCAAATCGCCAAAGGTCGCGTTCCAGAACGCGCAGCGCAAGCGGACGGCAGTTGGCTTCGTTGGTCAAAAATTGAAAACGAGTGGGAGATTCGGCGGCGTTGGCGCATTTAATCAGACGTTTTGCAGTTTCGTTCACGTTTTGGAACTGAATCGAGGGTTTCTCAAACGAATCCAAACAAAGGCCAACCGTTACGGAAGCGCATTGACGGATCACTTCGGTTAACACGTCGTATTCCGGCTTTGTGAAACTGGTAAAGGAGTCCATATAAAGATTGGCGCCGGCAAAAAAATCATTTTTTCGCAGTGTTTCGGCAAGATGAAAAAGCCGATCCGGCGTGCTTTCGCCAAACCGTTCCTCCAAAAGGAGCGTATAGGTCGCCTGAATGGCCGAAAGGTCGCGCAATTTTGCGACAAGCTGCGAGTTTTCCGGCAGTCCGGCGGCAATTTCTTCCAGTTTCCGGCTGTCAACACCGCAGTTTTGCAGGTCGCCAATTGCCGAAAGCATACTTTCGGTAAACGCCATATCTGATTTTGCGCAGTTTGCGTACTGTTGTAAAACGCCGTTCAGGGAGCGGATCGCCTCCCACATCAGCACGGCGCGGCCGGTTTTATCGGCGCTTTGATCGAGCAAGCCGCCGAATTTATGAAAAACGTCCCGGCAAAGCCCGGTAAAGTTGACGATTTTGAAATATAGCCCTGCGTTTTCGGGGAGTTTTTTGGGCAGATCGCGCTCGCTGATATAGGCCTGTTGTTCCGGCACCAAAAGATAGCAAGACGTCTTATTTTCAACGTCCCGGCGGATCATTTCGGTAATCCGGGCGCTTTTGCCCGACCCGGAAGGCCCGCAAATCAGATTGAGCATATCGTCAACCGCCTTTCTTTTCAGCTTTTTCCATCAACGCAAGGTTGCGCCGAATAGTATCTCTGCCGCGCCAGGAGTAGGCGCGGCGGGAAAATTGTTCGTCGTTCATCCCGTCCAGAATTTCAAGGGTCAGGTGCGGAATGCAATCAACTTGAAAATAGGGAATTTCGGAAAAAATCGTTTCGTTCCGAATGGCCTTTTGCGTGTATGGGCAAACTTCCTGGCAAAGGTCGCATCCCCAAACCGAGCCGTAGGCAAGCAGGTCTGTCCGCTCTTTTTCGGTCAATTCGCCTTTTTTTTGCGTCAGGGCGGAAAGGCAAGTCCCTATTTTTTCTATCGGGCAGGCCGCCTTGCATTTTCCGCACCCGATACAAGACTCGATCGGTTTGGTTTGCGCCGGCAGGCGCGCACTTGTGATCAGCTCGCCTAAAAAGACGTAGGAGGAATATTTTTCGGTGATTAAAAGACTGTTTTTACCGATTACGCCAAGCCCAGCGCGTGCCGCCGCCTGCAATTCGGCAATGGGGGAATGATCGGCAAACCCCGCAAAACATTCGTTGGGATATTTTTTGCGCAGAACCGGTAATAATCCGGCAAAGAAGGATTCAAAAAATCCGTGATAATCGCGCGAAACGGCATAGGCGGAAAGATTTCGATCCGGGGAAAGACAAGCATGGGTAAAGTAGGGAACGGCGATCAGTACGGCGGTACCGTCCGAAATTCCTTCGCGCTCCAATAAATACGGCTTGCGGATCTCACATTCCGAAAGGGGGATCGGCGCAAAAAGATCAATTTTTTGTTCGGCAAAATATTCGGAAAGAAAACGCAGCATACCGATTCTCCTTTTTTTGAATTATAGTAAAATTATATCATAAAATGACGGTAAAAGCAAGAAAAACGATGAAAGAATCGACAATTTCAAAAAGATTTCAATTTCATTCACAGGATTTTCACATTTGGGATTTATAATAATGTCGTAAAAAGAAAAAGGAGCATTCGATATGAAACAAAAAAGCACTTTTTTCAAAATCGCACTGGTGGTTATGGCTTTGCTGCTTGCGGTTTCGCTTTGCTCGTGCAGTGCCATTGCAACCTTTCTTTTGAAAAACGCAACGCAGAATGCCGGAGCGAATACGGGAAACAGGACGGGCACGCAGACCGGCACCACCTTTGACGATCCCGCCTTACACAGGGAAAACGCCGAGGATGTGATTACGCAGTCGGATACCGCCGCAACCGAACACGGTTCCGCCGGCGATCAGGTTTTTGCGGTTTCCGAAGCTGTGAAAAAGGTGCAGGATTCGGTGGTGCAAATTTATATTTCCACCGGTGCCTACGGCGCATCCTCTGCCGGCAGCGGCGTGGTCATT